>NZ_CAKKMF010000047.1 GCF_918697925.1 Arthrobacter sp. Bi26 | reverse complement strand
GTGCGCACCCACCACGGTGACGCGTTCGAGGACAACTACGAGTGGCTGCGGGACAAGGAATCCGCCGAGGTGGTGGACCTGCTCAAGGCCGAGAACGCCTACCAGGAGGCCGTGACCGCGCACCAGGAGCCGCTGCGCGAGGCCATCTTCCAGGAGATCAAGGGCCGCACCCAGGAAACAGACCTCTCGGTCCCGAACCGCAAGGACGGCTGGTGGTATTACACCCGCTCGGTCGAGGGCAAGGAGTACGGCATCCACTGCCGCGTGCGCGGCCGGGAGACCGGGGACCGCGTCGCGGACTGGACTCCCCCGGCTGTGGAGGCCGGCGTCGTCATCCCCGGCGAGGAAGTCCTGCTCGATGGCAACCTGGAGGCCGAGGGCAAGCCGTTCTTCGCCGTGGGCGGGGCCGCCACGACCATCGACGGCACCCTCTATGCCTACGCCGTGGACAACGCCGGCGACGAGCGCTTCACGCTGCGCATCAAGGACCTGCGCACCGGCGTGCTGCTGCCGGACGTGATCGAGAACGTCTTCTACGGCATCTCCTTCGCCCCCGACGGCAGCCGGATCTTCTACACCGTGGTGGACGATTCCTGGCGGCCGTACCAGGTGAAGTCCCATGTGCTCGGCACACCCGTCAGCGAGGACGCGGTCATTTACCAGGAGGACGACGTCGCCATGTGGCTTGGCTTCGAGCTTTCGGCCGACCGGCGCCACCTGGTGCTCAGCATCGGCTGCTCCGAGTTCAGCGAGACCCGCCTGCTGCGCTTTGATGACCTCGACGCCGGACTGCGCACCGTGATCTCCCGCGACGAGCGCATCCTCTACGAGGCCGAGCCGTTCCTGCTGGCGGATGCCTCCGGCCGGAGCCAGGAGCGGATCCTGCTCACCCACAACAAGGACGCCATCAATTCCATGGTCTCGCTCGTGGACCCGGCCGAGCTCGCAAAGCCCCTCGCCGAGCAGCACTGGGACACCGTCGTCGCCCATTCCGACCACGTCCGCGTCAACGGCGCCGGGGTCACCTCGACCCACGCGGTGGTCTCCGTCCGGAAGGACACCATCGAACGGGTCCAGGTCCTGCCCCTGGCCGGCCTGGGCACCCCGGAGCAGGGCGCCGCGGTGGAACCCGCGTTCGACGAGGAGCTGTACACGGCCGGCGTCGCGGGCTCCGACTACGAGGCCCCCGTGATCCGGATGGGCTACACCTCGTACTTCACCCCGTCGCGGGTCTACGACTTCGTGCTGCCCACTCCGGAGCATCCGGCCGGTGAACTCCTGCTGCGCAAGGAGAGCCCGGTGCTGGGCGGCTACTCGAGGTCGGACTACGTCGCCACCCGGGAGTGGGCCACCGCCGCGGACGGGACGAAGATTCCGCTCTCGGTGCTCCGCCACGCCTCCGTCCGGCAGGATTCGACCGCGGCCGGCCTGGTGTACGGCTACGGCTCCTACGAAATGAGCATGGATCCGGGCTTCGGGATTCCCCGGCTGTCCCTGCTGGACCGGGGCGTCGTGTTCGTGATCGCCCACATCCGCGGCGGCGGCGAGCTGGGCCGGCACTGGTACGACGACGGCAAGAAGCTGCGCAAAAAGAACACGTTCACCGACTTCATCGCGGCCACCGACTGGCTCGCCGGATCCGGCTGGGTGGACCCGGGCCGGATCGCCGCGATGGGCGGCTCCGCCGGCGGCCTGCTGATGGGCGCCGTCGCCAACCTGGCGCCGGAAAAGTATGCGGCGATTGTTGCCGCCGTCCCGTTCGTGGACGCGCTGACCACCATCCTGGACCCCGAACTGCCGCTCTCGGCCCTGGAGTGGGAGGAATGGGGCAACCCGATCACCGACCCGGACGTGTACGCGTACATGAAGTCGTACACGCCCTACGAGAACGTCCAGGCCGTGGCGTACCCGAAGATCGCCGCGGTCACCAGCTTCAATGACACCCGCGTGCTCTACGTGGAGCCGGCCAAATGGGTGCAGCGGCTGCGCGAAGTGAACACCGGAAGCGAGCCGATCGTCCTGAAGATCGAGATGGAAGGCGGCCACGGCGGCGCCTCGGGCCGGTACGTGCAGTGGCGCGAACGGGCCTGGGACTACGCGTTCGTGGCTGATTCCCTTGGCGCCACCGAACTGCTGCCGGGAGCCGGAGTGAAATAGCCCGCACGGGCGGCACATCCGGGCGCGGTTTCGCTGGCGAGTTCCGCACTAACGCGCCCATTCGCCAAAGATGGCCGCTATGAGAGCTCTCATAGCGGCCATCTTCGTCGAATCGGCGGGGCGTCCGGTACACAATTAATGATCATCATGCTTACTATTGACGCTTGTTAGGCACATCGATGGAGAAACTGCTCACTGGGGGCAGGCAGAGACGTGCCGGAGATGGAGTTTGTTATGAGCGTTGAGCAGGGAATGACCCCGTTGACTGATGATGAGCTGATGGCGCAGGGCGGCACGGCCCTTCCGGACAAGGAGGTCGCCTCCGTCCTGGACCTGAACGCCGACCTGAACCTGGGGATCAGCGCGGCGGCGCCGATCGACCTCGGCATCGCGGCCAACGCCAACGTTGCCGCGCCTATTGATGCGGCCGCCTCGGCAAACGTGCTCTCCTTCGGGTCTGAGTCCCAGGCCCTCGCCGACCAGGGCACCATCATCAACCAGGGAGTCACGGGCGACGCCACGGCAGACTCCACCCAGGACAGCGTCATCGATCAGGGCGCCGGCACGGATGCCGGGACCACAGCAGGTTCTGCCGCAGCGCCTGCCGCCACGGATCCGACCACAGCCGATCTCGGCGGTGCCGTACCTGCCGGTGCTGTACCTGCCGACGGAACGGGCGTCCTGCCCGATGGCACGGCCCCGGACCTGGGCGGCGCGCTGCCGACGGATGTGGCCGGAGCCGCCGGCGCCGCGGGTGCCCTCAGCGGCAACCTGCTCAACGTCGACGTGAACCTGGACGCCAACGCGGGCATCGCAGCACCCATCAATGGCGCGGTGGCCGCCAACGCCAACGTCGCCGCGCCGATCGACGCGGCCGTCGGCGCCAACATCGGCTCAATCGACAGCAACGCGTTCGCCGTCGCCCAGCAGGATGCCATCATCAACCAGGACATCCATGGCGACGCCACGGCGTCGGCTGACCAGCAGTCCGACCTAAAGCAGTAGCACCTAGATGAGCACTGTGCACGGAGGGCCGTCCGGGCAGGACGGCCCTCCGGTTCCGCCTGCCCCCGGTGGCGTCGGCTCTGCCGCGACCGGCAGCGCCACGTCCGACGCCGGTGCCTCCGGCGCCGGTACTGCCGGCCCCGGTGCTGCCGGCGCCGGTACTGAGGGCCCCGGTACTGCCGGCCCGGCGTCGTCAGTGGCCGTCGGCCTGCAGCAGGCGCCCGTGCGGGCCGCGGGCGTCCAGCTGATCGGCGAGGCGAAGGGGTCCGGCTACAAGGAACCCCCGTCCCTGGTGCGCCGCTCCGACGGCCAGACCATCCAGCTCACGCGCCTGCTGTACCTGGTGCTCGAGGCGATCGACGGCCAGCGGGGCCCGGAAGAAATCGCCGGGCACGCCAGCAACAGTTTCGGACGGCTCGTCAGTGCCGAGAACGTCCGCACCCTGATCACCTCCCAGCTCCTCCCCCTCGGACTCCTCCGGCTGGCGGACGGTTCCGAGCCCGAAGTGAAGAAATCGGACCCGCTGCTGGGCATGCGCTTCCGGTATTCGGTGACCGATCCGGACCGCACCCGGAAGATCACGGCGCCGTTCGCCACACTGTTCAACCCCTTGATCGTGGTCGCCGTGACCGCTGCCTTCCTGGTCACGTGCTGGTGGGTGCTGATGGTCAAGGGGCTGGCATCGGCCACCCATGAAGCCTTCGCCAACCCCGGATTGGTCCTCCTGATCCTGGTGGTCACGGTGCTCTCGGCCGGTTTCCATGAGTTCGGCCACGCCGCCGCCGCCCGTCGCGGCGGTGCCACCCCCGGTGCCATGGGCACGGGTCTGTACCTGATGTGGCCGGCCTTCTACACGGACGTCACCGACTCCTACCGGCTGGGGCGGGGCGGCCGGCTGCGCACCGACCTTGGCGGACTCTACTTCAACGCAATCGTGGCCGTCGCGATCATGGGCATCTGGTGGGCCACCGGCTTCGATGCGCTGCTGCTGGTGGTGGTCACCCAGATCCTGCAGATGGTCCGGCAGCTGATGCCGCTGGTCCGCTTTGACGGCTATCACATCCTGGCCGACGCTACCGGCGTCCCGGACCTGTTCCAGCGCATCAAGCCCACCCTGCTGGCCCTGGTGCCGTGGCGCAGGACAGATCCCGAAGCCAGGCTCCTGAAGCCCTGGGCCCGGGCCGTGGTCACCATCTGGGTGCTGGTCACGGTTCCCCTGCTGCTCTTCAGCATGGCCACCATGGTGCTGACCCTGCCGCGCGTCCTGGGCACCGCCTGGGACAACGGCCTCAAGCAGCAGGCCATGCTCTCCCACAGCCTCGCCGCCGGGGACATTGCCGACGCCGCCGTCCGGGTGATCGCGATCGCCTGCCTGGCATTGCCGGTGCTGGGCATCCTGTACATCCTGCTGCGCCTGGCCCGCCAGCTGGTCACCGGGCTGTGGCGGAAGACCCGCGGCAAGGCCCTGCAGCGCGCCACCGCAATGGTAGCCATCGCGGCTGTGGCCGCGGGCCTCGCCTGGGCTTGGTGGCCCGGCGGTGACACCTACCGCCCCGTCCAGCCCTACGAGCGCGGCACCCTGGCCGACGCCACCACGGCAGTCTTCCCGGCCACCGCCAAGGGCCGGATGGCAGAGGGGCAGTCGGGCAAGACCGTTGCCCTGTGGCCGGAGGGCGCCCGGAAGCCCACCCGCGACGAGCCGCAGCTGAGCATGGTCCTGGTGCCCCGGCAGGGAGCCCCAGCCGGCCCGGCCGGCGCGGCGGCGCCGTCGTGGGTGTTCCCCTTCGACAAGCCGGCGGCTCCGGAGGATGACGGCAACCAGTCCCTCGCGGTCAACACCACTGACGGTTCCGTGGTCTACGACGTCGCCTTCGCCCTGGTCTGGGCGGACGACGGCGACACCGTGGACACCAAGAATGAGGCCTACGCCTTTGCCAGCTGCGCGGACTGCGCCGCCGTGGCCGTGGGCTTCCAGGTGGTCCTGATTGTGGGCCAGACCGATGTGATCGTCCCGGAGAACCTCTCGGCGTCGGCCAACTACAACTGCCTCCGGTGCCTGACCTACGCCCTGGCGAGCCAACTGGTGCTCACCCTTAACGGGCCCCTGAGCGGTGACGGCATGGCCAGGCTCAACGCCCTGTGGCAGGAGATCGCGGCCTACGGCAAGGACCTGCGGAACCAGCCGCTCTCGGAGATCCAGGGCCGGCTCAGCGCGTACAAGGAACAGATCATGGCGGTCATCAAGGCCGATCCGAGTGCCACCCCGGCCGGGTCCTCCGGCACGAGAGCGACGCCGGGCGCAACGCCTGGTGCCACGCCGGGTGCGACGTCTGGCGCCACGCCGGGTGCGACGTCTGGCGCCACGCCTGGTGCGACTCCCGGCAGCACGCAGGCCCCGGCCCCGGGACCCACCCGAGCGACGGCGCCGGCTGGTGGTGCGGCGCCGTCCGGTCCCGCTCCGGGCTCCGGTGCCACGGTGCCGGCAGAGCAGCAACCGACTGCACCGGCTCCCGCGTCGGGCACGGTCTCACCAGCGCCCGCGTCCACCGGGCCGCCGGCACCCTAAGCCGGGGACGCGAACGGCAGCCGAATTGACGCAGATGGCCGGAATGAGGACTCCATTCCGGCCATCTGCGTCAGATCGGCGTTGCGTAGGATCGGCGCTCCGTCACATCGGCCCGGCGCATCGGCGCTCCGTCACATCGGCGCTTCCCGTCGCCTTCCCGGCGCCTCCAACCGCCGGACACCTCCTACCGGGCCTTCCATTCATCCGCGACGATGGTGTACACCATTTCCGTGGCCGTTCGTCCATTTGGTGCCACGTTGGCCTGCCACTTTCCACCTGCCGAGATTCCAGGCCCATGCCGAGCCGTTGGACCCGGCACCCAGCACGGAGAGGCAACACGATGAGACTAACGCTGACAGAGTTCCTCACATTGGACGGCGTGGCGCAGGGTCCTGGATCGCCCGAGGAGGACACCAGCGACGGCTTCTCACAAGGAGGTTGGTTCGTCCCCTACCTGGACGAGGATTTCGTCCGGCGGGCGGCGGCCTGGCTCGGTGAGGCGGATGCGTTGCTGTTTGGCCGTCGGACCTACGAGAACTTTGCGAGGGACTGGCCGAGAATCACGGACCCTGATGATCCGATCTCCGAAAAGATGAATGGGTTGCCGAAGTACGTGGCCTCGCACACCCTGGCGAAGGCTGGTTGGGCACCGACGACGATCCTGTCCGGGGACGTCCCCGCACAGGTCGCTGAGTTGAAGAAGCAGCCCGGCAGGGAATTGCAGATCCACGGGAGTGCCCGGCTGGCCCAGTCGCTGCTGGGCGCGGGGCTGATCGACGAACTGCGGCTGGTGATCGCCCCGGTGGTGGTAAGTAACGGCAGGCGGCTGTTTCCGCCGGGAGGCGCCCCGGCGGGCCTGCGTCTGGTCCGCAATGAGACGACGCCGGGCGGACTCGCGATTCTTGTCTATGAGTCGGCAGGGCTTCCGACGTACGGGACCTATGATCCTGGTTCGTCCCGAGGTTGAGCCTGTCGAACCATTGAACCTGTCGAACCATTGAACCTGTCGAACCATTGAACCTGTCGAACCATTGAACCTGTCGAACCCCGGGGGCATCTGAAAGGTGTCCCCTGGACCTGCCTGTCAACGTCTCAGTGGGGGCCGGTTTAGCGGGCCTTCCATTCCTCCGCGAGGATGGCGTACACCACCTCCGTGGCCCATTCGCCCTTGTAGTGCCACTTGTCCACCTGCCGTGATTCCAGGCGCATGCCGAGCCGCTCACAAAGCGCCGCCGAGTCCGTGTTCAGGGCATCGAGCTTGGCGTCGATGCGGTGGAAGCCCAGGTCCTCAAAACCGAGCTTAAGCAGCGCCCGGGCGGCCTCGCTCGCGATGCCCCGGCCCCGCGCTTCGGGGGCCAGGCTCCAGCCGATCTCGGCCTGCCCGCGCCCCTCCAGCCATTTCAGCACCACCTCGCCGAGCAGCCCCGGCGAGTCCGCGGCCTCGATGGCCAGTGCCACCCAGTCGCCCTCCTTCTCGAACTCGAAGTTGGCGTACCGTCCCACCGTTTCCATCGACTGGGTGTAAGTCTTGGCCTCGCGGGGCAGGAACCGGGCGGTTTCCGGGAGCGAGTGGTACGCGTGGAAGGCATCGAGATCGGAGGCCTCAAAGCGCCGCAGCACTAGCCGTTCGGTGCGGATGGGCAGCGGAGGGAGGGGCTTGGGTTCGGTCATGCCTCCAACGCTACCCATCGATTGCTCCATAAGCGCCGTTTTGAGCCGCCACAAGGGTGGTTACGGAGCAACCGATGCCTGGGCGACGACGGCGGCCGTCGCCTCGGCGATCGCGCGCTCCTCGTCGGTGGGGACCACCAGGACAGACAGGGCCGACGTCGGGGTGGAAATGACCCGGGGTTCCTTGGACCGCTCCCGGTTCAGCCCGGCATCGAGTTCGACGCCGAGGGCGCCGAGCCGCTGCGCCACCAGGTTCCGGAACTGGTGCGAGTTCTCCCCGATCCCGGCCGTGAACACGAGGGCCTTCGCACCGCCAACGGCCACGTGGTAGCCGCCGATGTACTTCGCGAGCCGGTAGGACGCGACCGCCAGGGCCATGGCCGCCTTGGCATCGCCGGCTTCCGCGGCCTCCACCACCGAGCGCATGTCGTTGTTTCCGGCCAGGCCCTTGAGCCCGGACTGCCGGTTCAGCATCGAATCCAGGTCCTCGGGAGACCAGCCGTTCCGGCCCAGGAAGACCAGGATGGACGGATCGAGGTCCCCGGAGCGGGTCCCCATGACGAGGCCCTCAAGGGGCGTGAATCCCATGGAGGTGTCGATTGAGTGGCCGCCGCGGATCGCCGTGACCGAGGCGCCGTTCCCCAGGTGGGCGATGACGGCGTCGAACTCCTCGACCGGAACATCCAGCAGCGCTGCCGCCCGGTGCGCCACGTATTCGTGCGAGGTGCCGTGGAACCCGTAACGGCGGATCCCGTGTTGTGTGTAGAGCTCGTCCGGCACCGCGTAACGCCAGGCGTGCTCGGGCAGGGTGCGGTGGAAGGCGGTGTCGAACACGGCCACCTGCGGCAGCTCGGGCCACTTCTTCGAGATCGCGCGGATGCCAAGGACGTTGGCGGGGTTGTGCAGCGGCGCGAGCGGGTTCAGCCGTTCAATGGCCCGGGTGATCTCGTTGTTGACCAGCACCGGCTCGGCGAAGCGCTCCCCGCCGTGCACCACGCGGTGGCCCACGGCATCGAGCTCACGGTCCCCCAAGGCTTCGTGGATGGCCGCGCCCACCTGCTCCAGCGCCTCGGCGTGGTCGCGGGGGCCCTCGATCTGGCCGTCGCCCTCACCGCCGGCACCCATGCCGATCTTCTCGACCAGGCCCTCGGTGAGCACGCTGCCGGCCTCGACGTCGCGCACCTGGTACTTGAGCGAGGACGAGCCGGAGTTGATGACGAGCACGAGCATGGGGCCTCCTAAGCCTTGGCTTCGACGCTACCGTCGAGGGTGCGTCGGGACTGGCATCACGCCGGAGCCTGGCCGAGCGCTCCGTCGGTTCCACTATAAATTGCCGGACCCGGCAAGGGCGCCAATCCGTTGCGAAAGCCGCGGCGGAGCCGGCCTGCCCGGCCCCTTTCAAGGTGCCGCGAGGAAGGCCCGGGCCTGCGGCGTGGGTGCCTAGACCCGTTGGACCTGCGGACCGGCAATGGGGTAAGTTTGCCGGGGTGCTGGGGGGCCCGCTCCGCCCGAACCGGCGGAGGACGACCCCGACAGAAGGGCCTTTGGATGGATGCCGGTGGGCTGAAAAGGACTTGGTCCATGGCGGCCGCGCTCGGGGACGAAGTCCCCCTGTACTTCTACTCGCACTTATTCCTGTCCCACCCGGAGCTACGCGAAATGTTCCCGGTCTCGATGGCCGGCCAGCGGGACAAACTCTTCGCCGCCCTCGGGCACATCGTGAGCCACGCGGATCAGATTGACGAGGTGGCCGGGTTCATCGGCCAACTCGGCCGCGACCATCGCCGCTTCTCCGTAACGCCGGAGCAGTACTCGATGGTGGGGGCTTCCTTCCTGGCGACGCTGCAGAAGTACCTCGGTCCGGAATGGACCGACGAGGTGGCGCAGTCGTGGGCCGAGGCGTACGGACTGATCGCCAAGGTCATGGTCATGGCCGCCGAGGAGGCCTCGGATACTACTCCGCCGTGGTGGGAAGGCGAGGTCACCGCCGTCGAGCGCCGAAGCCTGGATGTCACGGTCCTGGAGGTCCGCGTCGCGGACGGCTTCACCTACTCGCCCGGCCAGTCGGCCTCGGTGGAGGTTCCCGCCCTCCCGCGGACCTGGCGCTTCCTGAGTCCTGCCAACGCCCCCCGCGCCGACGGCACAATCGAACTGCACGTCCAACTGATCCCCGGCGGCCTCTTCAGCACCGCCGCCGTCCGCCGGACCAAGGTGGGCGATACGGTGCGCATCGGCGCCCCTGTAGGGGACCAGCTCGCCCTCGAGGGTTCACGGGACCTGCTCATGGTTGCCGGCGGGACCGGGCTCGCCCCCATGGCCGCGATCGTCGACGCCGTCCGGCAGCAATGGGGCGAGTACGGGACCGGGCCGCGGGTGGACCTCTTCCACGGGGCACGGGTCCCGTGGAACCTCTACGACCAGCAGCGGCTCGCCGAACTCGACTCGAGGGAGCCGTGGTTCAGCTACCACCCGGTCGTCTCCGACGACGCGACCTTCCCGGGCGCCCAGGGCTACGTGGGCACCGTGGCAGCGGCACACCCCGAGGCACCCCGCCGTCTGGCCCTCGTGGCCGGATCGACGGCGATGGTGGGGCACACCATCAGCGAACTCGTTGCGGCGGGCACCCCGCGCGCCGATATACGGTACGAAGACTACGCAGGTGTCGAGGACAACTCCTCTGCCACCGGCGCAGACCAGGGAGAGGTATACCATGAGCACCGCTAGCCCAGAAGGCCGCATCAGCCCTTCCGACGTCCGCAACGCCTCGTTCGAGGTGGTGGGACGCGGGTACGACCAGCAATCCGTCCACGAGTTCCTTCGCGCTGTTGCCGAGCAACTCGAGGCGGACCAGCGCCAGCCGGGCGCAGTAAGTCCCCAAGCCAAGGACGAGATGGTCAAGGTCATCACGCAGGCGCAGATTCTCGCCGAGAAGTTCGTGGCCGAGGCCGAGCAGTACTCGAAGGACCTCGTAGCCAGCGCCCGCACGCAGTACAGCGAGATCCTGCGCCGCGCCGAGGACTCCGTGGCCACGCGGGAGGCCGTTCCTGTGCCGGCGGCCACGGCGGCCGGCTACACCGACACCATTCAGGAAATCGAGTATGTCCGCACCTACACCAAGGTGGCCCAGGTCCAGCTGCGCGCCGTGATCGATGCCCTGGCCGAGCAAGTGGACCGGCTCGGGGACCTCCCCGTGGCCCGCGCCGACCGCAGCAGCAACGAGTAGCACCAAGCCCTAGGCTCCGGCGCGCCCCGCCTGCGCGGGCTGCGCGCCGGAGTCTAGCGCCTCGGCTGACGCGCTGTCAGTCACGGACTGCGCCTGCACGGCGGTGATGGCCACCGTGTTCACGATGTCCTCCACGGTGCACCCGCGGGAGAGGTCGTTGACCGGCTTCCGGAGCCCCTGCAGGACGGGCCCGACGGCGACCGCGCCCGAGGACTGCTGCACCGCCTTGTAGGTGTTGTTGCCGGTGTTGAGGTCCGGGAAGATGAACACGGTGGCCTGCCCGGCGACGGACGAGCCGGGCATCTTGGACTGGGCGATCGCGGCGTCCACGGCGGCGTCGTACTGGATGGGGCCTTCGACGGCGAGATCCGGGCGGCGGTCCTTCACGACTTCGGTGGCCTGCCGGACTTTGTCCACTGCTTCCCCGGTCCCGGACCCGCCGGTGGAGTAGGACAGCATGGCCACCCGCGGCTCCACGCCGAACTGGGCTGCGGTCTCGGCTGAGGCCAGCGCGATATCCGCCAGCTGCTCCGCGTTCGGGTCAGGGTTGACCGCGCAGTCGCCGTAGACCAGCACCCGGTCCGGCATCAGCATCAGGAAAACCGAGGAGACGATCTTTACGCCGTCCCGCGTCTTGACGAACTCCAGCGCGGGCCGGATGGTGTGGGCAGTGGTGTGCGCGGCGCCGGACACCATGCCGTCCACCACGCCGAGCTGCACCATCATGGTGCCGAAGTAGCTGCCGTCGAGCATGACTTCCAGCGCCCGGGCCAGGTCCACGCCCTTGTGCGCCCGCAGCTCCGCGTACTTCTGAGCAAACTGCTGGCGCAGCTCCGACGTCGCGGGGTCCACGATGCTCATCCCGGAGAGGTCGATGCCCTGGGTGGACGCCAACTCCCGGACTGCCGACTCGTTGCCCAGGATCGTGAGGTCGCAGACGTCCCGCCGGTGCAGAATTTCGGCGGCCCGCAGGATCCGCACGTCGTTGCCCTCGGGCAGGACAATGTGCCGGCGCTGCAGCCGGGCCCGCTCAATGAGGTCGTGCAGGAACCGCAGCGGCGTCATCCGCTCCAGCCGCGGCAGGTGCAGCCGCTCCACCAGCTCGGCCTCGTCCACGCGCTTCGCCCACAGCCCCACGGCCGAGGCCACCTTGCGGCGGTGCCCCGACCAGATCTCGCTGCGGACCTCGGACACCCGTTTGGCGGTGGTGTAGGTATCGTCCGGGGCCGCGAACACGGGGAATGGCGCCTGCGCCAGCAGCGAGTAGATATTGGGGTCCGGGGCCAGGCCGCCGGTGAGGATGAGCGCCGACGGCACTGGAAACTCCGGCGAGAACGACGACGCGAGGCACGCGACCATCACGTCCGCACGGTCACCCGGGACGATCACCAGGGCGCCGTCGTCGAGCACGTGCAGGAAGTTGGCCACGTTCATCGCCGCCACCTTGATGGAATGGACGTCGCGTTCCATGTCCTGCCGGCCGGCCACCTGGCGGATCCCGAGGGCCGAGGCCACCTCCCCGGTGGTGGGCCGTGCGATGTCCTCCAGCTCGGGGAAGACGTAGACGGGGCGGCCGGACGCGCCGGGCTTCACGGCGGCGATGATCCCGTCCACGTCCTCCGGGTCGGCGCGGTTCACCATGATGGCCAGGAGGCTGCAGCGTTCCGCCGCCAGTTCCTTGCGGGCAACCTCGACGGCGTCGGCAGCCTCCGCGACGGTCCGCCCCTTCGCGCCCACCACGGCCACGATCGAGGCGGCCAGGTTGTTCGCGAGGCGAGCGTTGAGGTCGAATTCGACGGCGGCATCCTGGCCGGTGAGGTCCGTCCCCTCCACAATCACGACGTCGCAGTGGCGGGACATTTCGGCGAAGATCTCGACGCAGCGGGCGTCGATCTCGGCCCTGTTTCCCTCGGCCAGCAGTCCGCGGACCTCGGCAAACGTCAGGCCGCCGCGGCAGCGCTGGTCGTCAAGATCAAACCGGGCCTTCATCAGCGCCACCATCGGGTCCGCCGCGGCGTCGTTGCCGTGAACCACAGGCTTGAAGAAGCCGATGCGGTCCGCGTGCCGGTGGAGGGTGTCCGCCAGCCCCAGCGCTATGAGGGACTTGCCGGAGCCCGGGGTGGTCGCGCTGACGTAAATTCCTTTGGCCATGATCCGCCCTTTGCTGTGCTGGTGCAGGTCCTCCTATCCTGTCACCTCCTGCGGCGACCTGGGCCAGGCAGAGCGTGAGTCAACCCACTATGAATGGCTGGGGGCCACTGCTTCCGCCAGCTGACCGGCGCGACGGAGCATCAGCGCCGTCCGGCGCACAACGCAGACCAGTTCGCCGTCCTGGTTGTAGCCGCGGTGTTCGATGCCCACAATTCCGGTGTCCGGACGCGACTTCGATTCACGCTTGTCCAAGGCCTCGGTCTCCACCCGCAGCGTGTCACCGAAGAACACCGGCTTAGGGAACTCGATGTCCCGGAAGCCAAGATTTCCCAGGGTAGTGCCGAGGGTGGTGTCCTGGACGGGGATTCCCGTGACAAGGCCCAGGGTGAAAATGCTGTTGACGATCTGGCGCCCAAACATGCTCTTCTTGGCGAACTCCGCATCCAGGTGCAGCGGCTGGACGTTCATGGTCAGTGCAGTGATCAGCAGGTTGTCCGTCTCGGTGACAGTCCTGGTGACCTCGTGCCTGATGACGTCGCCGACGGTGAAGTCCTCGTAATACATTCCGGCCATGACTGGCCTCCTTTGCTTGGGTGGGTTTAGTTGAGGTAGCGGTTACGCGGCGGCGAGGGCGAGAGCCTCGCGGGCGTGGTTGGCGTGGGCCAGGTCAATGTGGTCCCCGCGGTAGGAGACGGCCCCGTGGCCGTTGCGCTGGCCTTCCTCGAAAGCCTCGATCAGGCCCTCGTAGTAGCCTTTCAGTGTCTCGGTCAGGCCGTATTCCTCGTTGGCGATCGGAGCGTGCGAAGGGTGGATCAGCACCTGCCCGGTGTAGCCCAGGCCGCTGTTGTCCTGCGCGAAGCTGCGCATCCCCTCCAGGTTCCGCACCTCCTGCCAGAGCCCCAGGACAATGGTGCGGATGCCGGCGGAACGGGCCGCCACCACCACTTTGCTCCGGAGGTACAGCGTCTCCATTCCCGCGGCGGTCCAGCGGAAGCCGACCTCCCGGGAGACGTCCGCATCTTTGGCGGCCGCTGCCATTACGCCGCCAACCCGCGGGCCGGCCAGGATCTCATCCACTTTATTGATGGAGGCGGCGGTTTCGAGGGAGGGCACCAGTTCAACGGTTCCGCGGGCAATGCCGTGATCGAGCTCCGCCGCCGTCACCAGCGCATCGAACCGGACCACGTCGTCCCGGGAGAACAGCTTGGGGAGCAGGAATGCGGTCAGGTTGCGGTGGGTCACGTCGGCCACGTCACGGCCGAAGAAGATGGTGTCCAGGGCGTTGGGCCGGACCAGGATGCCCTTTGAGCCGTCGTGGGCTTCCAGTGCTTCGCGGGCGTTGGTGCGGGCCAGTTCCTTGTCCTGCTCGGGGACGGAGTCCTCCAGGTCGATGATGATGGCGTCGGCCTCGGAGTTCAGCGCCTTGTCGATCCAGTCCCGTTTGTGCCCGGGGACAAAGAGCAGCGAACGGTATGGCTTCATGCCGCCACCTCCTCGGTGATCTTGGTCAGCAGGGTGCCGGCGGCCATGGAATCGCCCACGACGGCGGTAATCTCACCGACCACGCCGGAGGCCGGCGCGGTGATGGGGTTCTCCATCTTCATCGCTTCCAGGACAAACAGCACGTCGCCCTTGGCCACCCTCTGCCCGGCGGCCGCGTTGATCTTGATGATGGTGCCCTGCATCGGTGCCTTGACGGTTCCGTCGCTGACTTTCTCGCGCTTGGCCCGTGCCTGCCGCGTCCGGCCGGTGGCGGCCGCCGGATCTGCGGCTGACGGATCGGCCAGGGCCGGGGCGGCGTTGCCGTAGCCGCCCGCGCTGCCGTAGTCGTTGAACGTGGGGATGATATAGAAGCGTCCGCCCACCTCCACGTTGGCGCGGTCCACGGGCTCGGGTTCCGTGAAGTCAACGGTCTCTTCCAGCCACAGGGTGCTGAAGCGAAGCTCCCGGAAATCCGGGTGCGCAACAATCGTCTGCGCTGCGGGGGCCGTGGTGGGTACGCCCTCGATCTGCAGCCGCTCCAGGCCGCCGAGCAGGCGCTTGATGGCCGTCTCGCGGTCCGGGCCGTAGGCAATCAGCTTGCCGATGAGGCTGTCGTACAGCGGCAGCACCGTGTCGCCGGACTCGTAGCCTGCGTCGAACCGCAGGCCCTCGCCAACGGGTGCGGTGAGGAGGTCCACCGGACCCGGGGCGGGCAGGAACCGGCCTTCCGCGACGTCCTCGGCGTTGATGCGTGCCTCGATGGCTGCACCCTTGGGCGTCAGGTTGCCCATGATGGAAAGCTCCTCGCCCGCCGCCACGCGGATCTGCTCCGCGATGAGGTCCACGCCGTGCACCATTTCGGTGACCGGGTGTTCCACCTGGATGCGGGTGTTCATTTCGAGGAAGTAGAACTTCTCGTCCTCCACCAGGAACTCAACGGTGCCGGCGCCGACGTAGCCAACCTCGCGGGCCAGCCGGACGGCGGCCTCACCCATGTTCCGGCGCAGGGTGTCGGAGAGACCGGGGGCCGGGGACTCTTCCACCAGCTTCTGGTGGCGGCGCTGCACAGAGCAGTCGCGGTCACCCACGTAGACGGTGTTTCCGTGCGTGTCGGCGAAGACCTGGACCTCAACGTGGCGTGCGTGGGTGAGGTACCGCTCGAGGTAGACCTCGCCGTTGCCGAAGGCCGCTGTGGCTTCACGGACGGCGGCGTCGAAGGCTTCTTTGGCCTGGGGTTCGGAGTCGATGCGGCGCATGCCGCGTCCGCCCCCACCAGCTGAGGCCTTCACCAGGACGGGGTAGCCGTGCTCAGCGCCGAACGCCTCGACGGCGGCCGCGCTGGCAATGGCTCCATCGGTGCCCGGTGCCAGGGGGACCTGGACGCGGATGGCCACATCGCGGGCAGCCACTTTGCCGCCCATGGTGGTGATGGCATGCGCAGACGGTCCGATGAATGTCAGGCCCGCGTCCGCAACGGCTAACGCGAATTCCGGGTTCTCGGACAGGAAGCCGTAGCCCGGGTGAATGGCCTCGGCACCCGATTCGAGCGCCGCCGCGATGATCTTGGGGATGCTCAGGTAGTTGCTGCTGGCGGGACCATCGCCGAGGTCGATGGCGGTGTCCGCCGCCCGGACGTGCATGGACGCGGCGTCCGCCGTCGAATAAACGGCAACGGACTCGACGCCGAGGGTGCGGCAGCTGCGTGCCACCCGGACGGCGATTTCGCCGCGGTTGGCGATCAGGATTTTGCTGAACATGATTGTCCTTAGAGCTAGGGCGCCGAAATCAGCGCAGGATGCAGGCGTTGCGGCATTGGCCGATGCCGTCGATCGAGGTGGTGACGACGCTGCCGTCGGTGAGGAGTTCCTTGGGAGTGCGGCCGTCGCCTACGCCTCCCGGCGTGCCGGTGAGAATCACATCGCCCGGGTGCAGCGTGGTGATCGCGGAAATGTAGCGGACCAGGTCAACGGGGCTGAACACCAGGTCGCTGGTGTGCGCCTTTTGTTTGGCGACACCATCCACCGAGCAGGAAATCTCCAGGTCCGGCGCGTGTCCGGCGTCATCGGCCGTCAGCAGGAACGGACCCAGCGGGGTGGTGGCGTCGAAGGTCTTGCCCTGCAGCCACTCGGGCGTCCGGCGCTGGAAGTCGCGGGCTGAGATGTCGTTTGCCACCGTGAAACCGGCGATCGCCGCCGCGGCTTCCTCTGCCGAGGCCCGCGAGACCCTGTTTCCGATAACGACGGCGAGCTCGGCCTCCCAGTCCACGGATTCGGAACCCGGCGGCAGGACGATGGGATCGTTGGCGCCGATCAGGGCGTCCGAGAATTTGGCGAAGAGGGTGGGGTGCTGCGGCAGTTCCCGGCCCATCTCAAGGATGTGCTCGCGGTAGTTGAGCCCGACGCACACAATCTTTCCGGGAGCGGTGACCAGCGGCGCGAAGTCGGCCCCGTCAATCGCAAGGCGTGTGCCGCCGTCGTACTGGTCCACTGCCGGCGATCCGGCACGGAGCCATTCGCCGACGTCTGCAAACGGCAAGAGCGCCAGGGCACCGTCCACCTCCACGGCGGCTGCGGTGCCGCCTTCGATCCGTATGGTTGCGAGTTTCATGCGCCCCATCCCAGGTTCGATTTCAGCTGAGCCTTCACGAGCTTTCCGGCCGCGGACCGCGGCAGCTGGTCGGCACCCAGGAAGACGATCTTTTTTGGAATCTTGTAGCCTGCCAGGTGCCCGCGGAGGAAGGTGGATAGTTCTTCGCCGTTCGCCTGCAGTCCGCTGCGGAGCACGACGACGGCCCGCACCTCCTCGTCCCAGCGCGGGTCCGGGACACCAACAACAGCTGCTTCCAAGACGGCGGGGTGCAGGTACAGCGCCTGCTCGATCTCGGCGGAATAGACATTCTCACCACCGGTCTTGATCATTTCCTTCAGCCGGTCCCGGAAGAAGTAATACCCTCGCTCGTCCTGCACGGCCAGGTCTCCGGTGTGGAGCCAGCCGCCGCGGAAGGCCTCGGCGGTAGCTTCGGGCCGGCCATAGTAGCCGGTCATCAGGGACGGGCCCTTGACGCAGATCTCGCCGAGCTCACCCGGGGGAACCGGCTCGCCGAACGGATCCTGGAGCTGCGCCTCGGCCAGCAGGTACTCTGTGCCGATCGAACCGTCGACGGCGGGATCCAGCATGTCTTCCGGCTTGAGCCGGGTGACCATGGGCCCCGCCTCGGTGAGGCCGTAGCGGAAGTACAGTTCGGCGTCGGGCAGCAGGTCAGTGAAAAGCTGCTTGTCCGGCATCCGCAGCAGGCCGGCACCCGTATGGACCGCCTTGAGATGGGTCTTGATGGCCGGGTCCGCAAAGACGCCGTTTTCCATCAGCCGGCGCATCATGTTCGGGATGAGGAATGTGTTGGTGACCCGCTCCCGCCCCACCAGGTCCACGATCAATTCGTCGTTGAACTTCTCGGCGATCACGCTGGTGGCACCGGCGATGAAGTGCGGCACCAGCCAGCACAGCAGTGCCGCCGAGTGGAAGAACGGTGTGATGATCAGGCCGCGTTCCTCGCGGCGGCTGCCCATCCTGCAGTCGTACATTTCGTTGAATGCGTTGGCGGCTGCTGCCCTTTGGGACATGACCACGCCCTTGGGCGTACCAGTGCTTCCGCCCGTGTAGATGATGCAGAGCGGGCTGTCCAGTGTGGTGACATCCTCCAACGGACCGGATCCGGTGCGCAGGGCGTCGACCTCGGCACCCTGTCGGACCAGCCGCGGCAGCTCCTGCTCTGTTCTGCCCAGTATTTCCAGGGCCTCTTCCGCGTTGGGAATGAGCCGTTCCTCCACCAGGATGATCTTCGCGCCGGTCTCCTTGATGCCGGCCGCGAGCTCCGCCGGTGCCCAACGCCAGTTGTAGGCAACGTATGTTCCGCCGGCGGCCGCGACCCCAAAGAAGACTTCGGCATTAAAGGTCGAGTTTCCGGCCAGCACCCCCACGGTGTTACCCACGCCGACGCCGGCGTCCCGCAGGCCCCTCCCCAGGCCCCATGCGCTCTCGGCGAGCTCGGCGAAGGTCAGCCGGCGGGCGCCGTCGACGATGGCTTCGCGCGTCGGGTAGCGCCGGTGGTTGAGTTTGATCCACTCGCCAATCGTTCGCATGATTGCTCCTCGGTGTGGCTGGTGCGGGTCCGACAAGCCGGACTCCGCAGTGCTTATTCTTCAACGAACAAGCGTTCGTTCGAAAGTTTAGTATGAGTTGGTTCCCTCCGCAAGAGGGATCCGAGTCCACAGTCGAGGGCGCTGACGGATCGGCTGGCAGGTGCGGAGAGGCACCCCCGGGGGCCCTTGCGCGAGATCCACATCACACCTACACTTCGTACGAACGCTTGTTCATGTACGAACGCTTGTTCTTCTCCATCGAACCCCGGGTATATTGCCCCTAGGGTCCGAGCCCTCCCTGACGAAGAGGATGCGGAGTGTGGTTGCGGTTCGCTGCACACGACGGAGACCGGCGAACGCCACTGACTTTCCACCTATCCAAGGAGTGAGTTCCAATGTCGGAATTGACAAATCCTGTTCAGCCCCCGCCGCTCTTGGTGCTCGAAGCACCGACGTTCGATCCGAAGACAGCAAGGACCGCCGTGGCGAGCGGCACGTTCGGCACCGCACTGGAGTGGTTCGACTTCGCTGTGTACGGCACCCTGTCGGCAACCCTCTTCCCCCAGCTCTTCTTCCCCAGCTTTGATGCGAACTCGGCGATCCTCGCGTCGTTTGCCACCTTCGGGGCCGGCATGGTGGCCCGCCCCCTCGGCGGAATCGTCTTCGGTGCCTTGGGCGACAAGATCGGCCGACGCAACGTCCTGATGTTCACCCTTATCCTCATGGGCGTGTCCTCGGTGCTGATCGGCCTGCTGCCCACCTACGCCGTGGCGGGAATTGTTGCCCCGACGCTCCTGGTGGTGCTTCGCTTCCTCCAGGGCTTCGCCCTCGGCGGCGAGGCCACCGGCGTTCAAGTGCTCGTCGTCGAGCACGCGCCCACTAACCATCGAGGCCTGTTCGGCGGGATCCTGGCCACCGGCTCTCCGCTGGCGCAGACCTTCGCCTCGATCACCCTCACCGGGCTGGCGATGTTCCTTTCCAAGGACGCTTTTGCCGCGTGGGGCTGGAGGATCCCCTTCCTGATGGGTGTGCTGTTGCTCGTGGTGGGCGTATTCATCCGCCAGCGGGTCGAAGAAACTCCGGCTTTCAAGGAGAACCAGAGGAAAGCTGCCGAGTCCGCGGTTCCCCAGGAGCGTGCCCTGGCCGTGATCGCGAAGAAGCCGGGAACCGTCATCAAGCTGGTGCTGTCCTGGGCTGCGTCCGCTGGGCTGTTCTGGATCAGCGTCACCTACGCCGTGAACTACCTGACCAAGGAACTCGGTTACGAAAACTCGATCACATTCGGCCTGCTGCTCGTGGCCAACCTGATCTCCATCCCGGCCGCTATTTTCGGCGGCAAGCTCAGCGACCGCATCGGCCGCAAGAAGACCTTCCTCCTCGGCCTGTCCTTGCAGGGTGTAGCTGCCGGCACAATGTTCCCCATCATGAACTCCATGAACTACCCCGCCAGCGTCGCGATCATCGCCCTGGCCCTGTGCGGCATCCAGGTCACTGCCGGCACCCAGGCGGCGTTCTTCTCGGAATCGCTCCCGACGAGCATGCGCTACACCGGCTCAGCCCTCGGCATGACCCTCGCCGGCCTGATCTTCGGCGCCCCTATCCCGTTCATTGCGGCCTGGATCTTCCAGAACACCGAGAACGGAACGGCCGCCCTGACGGCCATCGCCCTCAGCCTGGTGATCATCTCCGTCATTGCCACCCTGACGCTGCCGGAGCGGTTCAAGCAATCGCTGCAGGAGGAGCACTAAGACCACACTCGCCTGACGTCGCCGGCCTGACCGCACTGGCGGTCCGGCCAGTGACGCGGCAGCCAGCCTTAAGACCGGAACGCCCGGCCGGATATTCCAGCCGGGCGTTCCGGTTCTTGGCGGATTCCGACACTCTTGGGCGGTGTCCGAAAACGGCCGTTGGCGGTGTCCGAAAACGGCGCGAGGCGCTGCCTTGGCTACCTATGTGGCTGAGCTGTCCAGGACCACCCGACCGACGCGTTCGTCAGCGTCCGCGACCTTCAGCTCCCGCAGCGCCAGGCGCGTGTAGATCCGGACAATCTCCTCGAGCGAGAACCGGCCGCCGTGCTTGAACCAGCCTGCGATATGGGTGGCCTGGGCAACGAAGCTGTACACGTGGATTTTGGCGTCGATGACGTCCGCGAGTCCATCCTGCCCCGCGGCGGACACCAGGACCTCCAGGAACGCTTCGTAGTCGGCGCGCTTCTTGATGACCACATCACGTGCACCCTGGGGCAGCGAGCGCAGCTCCGCGTTGCCAATGAAGACTTCCTGGGCACGCTCCGCGTGGAACGTGATGTGCTCAGCCAGGGCAGCCTGGAGGAGATCGACACTGTCCCCTCCGTCCGCGTCAGCGACAGCTTGCCGGACGCGCTCGAGCAGGTCATCGATGATGCCCCCCATGATTTGCAGCAGGAGGTCTTCCTTGCTGTCGATGTGGTTGTAGAGGCTGCCGACCTTGAGCCCCGCGGACGAGGCCACCTGCCGCAGCGTGGTTGCATCGTAACCACGCTCGAAAAAAAGCTTGGCTGCGCCTTCCCGGATGGTCTGGGCAGTGTTTCGTTCCGCTCGGACGGTCATCTTGGCCTCCCCCTCAGTGATCGTGTCGGTCATATCTCCGCTAATCCTAACAAGCGTCCGCTTTTAGGGGCGGGGATATTGACATGGCTCCCAACATCCGCAAAACTCACTTTAGTCGTACGAACGCTCGTAAGCCAGTAGGAGACATCCGTGGAACCCCAGAGCACCCTGTTTGACAGCTTCTCCCTCGGAGGCCAGCCGCTGCGAAACCGCATTGTGCTGCCACCGCTGACCCGCAGCCGCGCCGATGATGACGGCGTGCCTACGCCACTCATGGAGGAGTACTACGGGCAACGTGCCGGTGCGGGCCTGGTGATCAGCGAGGGTGCCGTCATCACGCCCCAGGCTTCGGCCTACGCCCGGGTTCCCGGGCTCTACTCCCCGGACCAGGTGACGGCCTGGCGGCCGGTAGTGGAGGCCGCAAAGCGGGAGGGCGCCGTGGTCTACGCCCAGCTATGGCACGTGGGAAGGCAGTCCCATTCCAGTGTCCAGCCGGACGGCCTGCCCCCCAAGGCGCCTTCACCCGTTGCCATCACCGGTTACCAGTACCGCAGTGCGGCCGGCAGGATCCCTTACGAGACGCCCCGCGAACTGTCGGCGGCGGAGATCGCCGGGATTATCCAAGCTTACGGAGCGGCGGCCCGGAACGCGGTCCGGGCCGGATTCGACGGCGTGGAGCTGCACGCCGCCAACGGCTACCTGATCGATCAATTCCTCA
The DNA here is from genome assembly GCF_918697925.1 of Arthrobacter sp. Bi26. Taxonomy (GTDB): domain Bacteria; phylum Actinomycetota; class Actinomycetes; order Actinomycetales; family Micrococcaceae; genus Arthrobacter. The sequence continues at coordinate 16,016 of NZ_CAKKMF010000047.1, read as the reverse complement.
ACGACGGGTCCAACCGCCGGACCGACCACTACGGCGGCTCCCTCGAAAACCGTATGCGGTTCTTGCGCGAGGTAGTCACCGAGGTGGCCCGCCACCTTCCCATGGAACGCATCGGCGTCCGCCTCTCGCCGTCGTCGGAATGGATGGACGCCAACGACTCGGACAAGCGCACCCTGTATTCCTCGGTGGTGCGCCTTGTCAGTGACTTGGGAATCGCCTACCTCCACTTGGTGGAACCCGAGATCGCAGGGTCCACCACCGTGGAACGGCCGGCCGCGTCCGTCCCCACGGCCGAACTCGCTGCCTTGTTCGACGGCGTCGTCATCGTCACGGGTGGACATGACCAGGCTTCCGCCGAACAACTCCTCGCTGACGGAACGGCGGACCTGGTGGGCTTCGGCCGGCTCTTCATCGCTAACCCCGACCTCCCGGACCGCTTCCTGACCCAGGCGCCACTCGAACCCCTGCGCCCCACGGGCATCTACGGTGGTGGCCCCGAGGGCTACACCGACTATCCGTCGCTGGCAACAAGCAGCACCTGACGCGGGGGCCCAACGCCGGGCGCTCCGACTCGAACTCCTGAAGGAGACACAGCATCATGAGCAGCATTTCCCTCAATGTCCTGGTGACCGGAGCGGGCGGCGGCATGTGCCGCGGCATCAATGCCCGCCTCTCCGGGTCCGGCCACACCATCGTCTGTGTGGACCTCGACGCCGGGAGCAGCGAGGCGGCCGCCCGGGCCATCCGCGACTCCGGCGGGAAGGCCGTAGCGTTTGCCGCCGACGTGGCGGACGAGGCCGCCGTCGGCACGCTGCTGGCCGAGGTGACCGCCAAGGTGGGGCCCGTGCAGGCGCTGGTCAACGCGGCCGGCATCCTCGACCGGAAGTACCTCGCGGACAGCACCGCGGAGTCCTTCCGGCGCGCCTTGGACGTGAATCTGGTGGGTCCGTTCAACCTGATCAAGGCGTTTTCCCCCGGAATGATCGAGGCCGACTGGGGGCGGATCGTCAACATCGCTTCGATCGCCGGCGTGACGGGCTACCCGTACCCGAGCTACGCCGCCTCCAAAGCCGGACTGGCCAACCTCACGCGCTCCCTCCTTGAGGACTTCTGGGGTACCGGAATCACTATCAACTCGATCTGCCCCGGCGTTGTGGACACCCCGATGGTCATCCAGGAGGTCCGTGACCAGGTACGCCGGCGCGTCCCCACCCAGACCATCGTTGACCCCGCCGAAATCGGCGCCATGATCGCGTACCTGCTGACGGACGACGCCCGCAACATCAACGGCGCGGACCTCCTGATCGACGGCGGTGCCACCAGACTCTTTTCGCTTTTCAATAACCATGCAGACTAAGACGATGCAGACCAACGGCATCACCATCACCGGGACCGCCCAGAAGGAGGCCTGGCAACGCCGCGTCCTCCCGCCGGTGGAGGTAGTGGCGCCCGGCGTCCACAGCGTTCCGGTTGCCTTTCCCGGAAATCCGATGCGCTACACGCTCAGCTACGTGCTGCTCGATGGCGATGAGTGCGTGGTGGTGGATCCCGGCTTTGACAGCGACGAGGGACACGGCCAGCTGATGGCTGCCCTGGGCCGTCTGGACGTGGGGCCGCGTGAAATCAGCGGGATCGTGGCCACGCATTTCCACACCGACCACCTCGGGATGGCGGCGCGCCTTGCGCGGGGCTCCGGCGCGTGGATCGCTTTGGGGCAACAGGAACGGCGGCACATCTCCGCGTTCGATGACGCCCATGCGGAATCGGAACGGGACCGCGAGCGCATGCGGACCTGGGGCGTCCCCGAGGGGCGGGTGGCCGAAGCCGCCATGAGCCCTCAGGGACTCCACGACATGCGGCGCCTCGCCGACCCCGACCGGCGGCTGGGCGATGCGGACACCCTGGCCGCGGCCGGACGTAACTGGCGCATCATGGAAACACCGGGCCACACCCCGGGGCACATCTGCCTGTGGGATGACGACGGCGAACTGGTGTTGTCCGGCGACCATGTCCTCCCCCGCATCTCCCCCAACGTGTCCCTGGAGATCCGCGGCGACACCGATCCGCTGCGGCACAATATTGAGTCGCTGCAGCGGATCGCGGGCAACGACCACTACGAGGTCTGCCCTGCACACGAATACCGGTTCCGTGGCGTGGGCCACCGCGCAAGGGTCCTCGAAAAGCACATTGCGGAGCGTTCACGGGAAGTCCTGGACGTGCTGGGCAAGGGCGCGCCCACGGTGCACGAGGTGGCCCGGCAGCTCACATGGTCCCGGGGCTGGGAGTCGCTTAGCGCGCTGCAGTTCAGGCTGGCCTTGAGCGAGACGGCCGCCCACATCCGGTATCTGGCAACCTCCGGCGTCCACGCGGGGGTGCCGGGGCTGACCCCGGTGGTTTAAGGCGGCCGTTCAGGTGCCTGGGGTCAGGTTCGGGGCATCCAGTCAGGGTCCGGTGCGCCGAACTCCTGGCCGGGGAGCTGCAGGGGTTCACCCACCAGGAGGTCAACTCTGGTCCGCACCAGCCGCATGGCAGCAATCCGCCATTGCCCGTCGAGCCGCCGGTATTCCTCCTCGTACAAGCCGTATCCCCGGATTCCGTAGAGTCCGGGGATGCTGGCGCCCCGGTAAGGCCTGCTGTCGCGGGCCCAGACCAAGTAGTCATGCATCGACCAGATCCCGCGGATGCCGCCGTCGCCCGTGACGGCCAGGCGGGGCATAAAACCCTGATGCACCGACTCGACGCCCTCGAGGAAGCCTGACACGCCGCCGATGAACCCGTCGGCGTCGTCCGCGGCGAAGGGAAATCCACGGAACCTCGCATCGGCGTGGAAGAGGGCGCGGAGGCTCGACCACCGCTTAGCATCAACGTGACGGAAATAGTCGGACTTCAGATTCCTGATGTCCTCAAAGCTCCTGAGGTCCTCGCAATCGTGGGGCGTGCTTGTGCCGCGGGGCGTGTTCACGTTGCTTCCTCCAACTCCCCGTCCGGGGCTTTCTCCGGCGCTTTCGGCCCTGACTGGGCCAGGACGATCCCGCCGATAACCACCCCAGCGCCGACCACCTGGTTCCAGCTGACTTCCTCCCGGAGCACCACCGCGCCGAGCGCCACTCCTACGAGCGGGGGATGTAGGCGACGGTCGACGCCGCCGTGGCGCCCCACTCGGCGATGATGCGGAAGTTCCAGACATATGCCAGGCCGGTGCTGACGACACCCAGCAGCAGCATGCCGACCACCACCGGGGCCGTCAGCGAGATTTCCCCGGCTGCAATGAGCGGAGCCAGGACCAGCATCATCAGCGACGCCGCGACCATTTGGACCGCCGGGATCCCTATGGGGTCCGCCGCGTAGGGCGAAACGTACTTCTTGGTATAGGAAAAAACGACGCCAAAGCACAGCACGGCCGCGAGGCAAGCCATCTGCCCCCACAAATCGACGGCGTCCGCGGCGTAGAACCGCCACGGCGAGAGCACCACGAGGATTCCGGCGGCTCCGGCCACGATGCCGACGGTCTTCCGCGGCGTGACTTTCTCCTGCCGCAGGGCCAGCGCGGTGACAGCCGCGGTGGCCAGCGGCGTGGCGGAATTCAGGACGCTGGAGAGTCCGCTGGGAATGCGCTCGGCCGCCCACGCGAACAGCAGGAACGGCAGGACGCAGCCGACGCCGGCGGTCACCGCCAGGTGCGACCACAGCTTGCGCTGCCGCGGCCACGGCCGCCGCATCACGAGCTGAAGCAGGGTCAGCGCCAGTGCGCCGAGGACCAGCCGTCCGAGGACCACCTGGCCCGGGGAAAGCCCCTGCACCGCCAGTTTCATCAGCAGGAAGCTGGAGCCCCACGCAGCGCCGAGCAGGACGAAGCGGACCACACCGCCGACTGGCGTCATCGCCGGACCTCCATCAGATAATGACGAGTTCCTCGGCGACGCGGGCATACAATCCGGTCAGGATACCTTGGACCCCGTCCACGTGGGCCGGCAGCATGCTGGCGGCGGCACGGGCGGCCGCCTCGTCGGCGAAGCCGAAGGAGATGGCAACCTCCGGAATATGTTCCTCCCGGCGCAGCGCCGCGCGGACCAACAGATCCGCCCCGGGAACGAGCACGTTCACGGCCCGGCCGAGGGCGCCGTCGAATGTTGCAGACAGCGGCCCCGCCCAGCGGTCAACCGCGTCAAAGTCGTTGTCAGTTCCGTCGCGCCAGCGTGCCAGCACCCAAAGCTTGAACGGCCACGGGGCGTGGGGCGCGCCGGCGGTCACCGGTCCCCCCGTGAGGCCACTGAGGAATTCCTGCTCATCGACCATCAGGCGGTCCGCCACCGCGGAGTCGAAGCCGGCGTGTACGACGTCGTCGGCGGCGAACCACAGTTCAACGATGCCGTCCACACGGTACAGCCCCGCCCCGAGCCCCGGCGCGGATTCCAGCAGATGGTTCTGCCGGTAGTCCGTCACACCGGGCAGGGCACGGGCAATCTCGGCGTGCGTCGTGGACCAGTTTGTGCGAAAGTCCTTCCGGGCCAGGCCGTCCCGCTTCTCCAGGTAGGTGATGCGTTTGGGCACGGGTCAGTCCTCCACAGCCAGCGGGACGTCGACTTCTTCGGCCAAGAACCATTGGACACTGTCCAAAAAGTGGTGCTCGTGGTCGAACAGCTCCTTGCCTTCAGGGCCTGCGTAGGCGGCCTTGACGTCGGCCACCGAGCAGAACCAAAGTTCTGCCATGCCGCTGTATGGCCAGGGCTTCCGGTGCTCGATTGCAGGGTTCTGCCGGTACCGGATGATGCCTGGGAGCTTGCGCACATAGGCCGGGTGCTCCACGTTCCAGAAGTGCAGGAACTCGTCCCGGGTCAGCTCCGGCTTGGCTTTGATAACGGCCACTACCTTGATCATGTGCCGCGCGCCTTAGGCCGGGGTGACGGCCTGGCGCCGCTCCACGGGGACCATCTTGCGCTTGGAGTACAGGCCCAGCCGCCTGGTCAGATCGGCGCGCAGCTCGTTGGCGGGGACAACAGCTTCTACAGCGTTCGCGTTGGCGATCTTGAAGACGTCGATGCCTTCTGCGTACTCGGCTTGCTTAGCCAAGATGAACGCCTTGCGCTCTGCCGGATCCTCAATCTCGTGGATCTGGTTGTAGTAGATGCCGTTGACTGCGGCATCCGGACCCATCAGGGCGGGACGGGCCGTGGGCAGCGCGATGACAGCGTCCGGGTTCATGGGGGCACCGGACATAGCAAGGTAGCCGCCGCCGTAGGCCTTGCGGACCAGGACCGTGATCCTCGGAACCCGGCACTCAGAGACGGCGAAGATCATCTTGGCTCCATGCCGGATGATGCCCTGGCGCTCCACGGCAGATCCGATCATGTAGCCCGCGATGTCCACCAGGAAGACGATGGGGATGTTGTAGGCATTGCAGATCCAGATAAAGCGGGCAGCCTTGTCCGAGGAGTCGGGGAAGATGGAGCCGCCCATGTGCCTGGGCTGGTTGCCCACCAGCCCCACCGGCCGGCCGTTGATGCGGGCGAAGCCGGTCAGCATCTCGGGAGCGAACAACTCCTTGTACGGGAACCAGGATCCTTCGTCCACGAGGGATTCCACGAATTCCTCCATGTCGAAGACCTCGGCCTCGCGCAGCGGAACGATTTCCTGCAGGGTGCGTCCGGGGCGCGGCTCGATTGCGGGGGCCAGCGGCGCGGGGGTTTCCCAGTTTGCGGGCAGGAAGGACAGCCAGACGCGGATTGCGTTGAGGGCTTCCTCGTCGCTTTCCACCAGGACGTCGCCCAGGCCGGAGACCGTGCAGTGCATCTCGGCGCCGCCCATTTCCTCCAGCGTCACCTTCTCGCCGGTGACCATTTCCGCCAGGCGGGGTGATCCCAGGTAGGCGGTTGCGTGCCCGCGGACCATGATGGTCATGTCGCAGAGCGCCGGAACGTAGGCCGAACCCGCAGGCGACGGGCCGAAAAGGGCACAAACCTGGGGAACACGACCGGAAATCTGGACCTGGTTGTAGAAGATGTTGCCCCAGGCGTGGCGGCCGGCGAAGCTCTCGAACTGTTCGTCGATGCGGGCACCGGCGGAGTCGAAGAGGTAAACGATGGGGATGCCGGCGGCATCCGCGTTCTTCTGCGCCTGGGTGATCTTTTCGAACGTGCGGTTGCCCCAGGTGCCGGCCTTGACGGAGTAATCGTTAGCGATGACGCACACTTCGCGCCCGTCAACGCGGCCGAACGCGATGACGACGGCGTCACCGGGCAGGCCTTCCTCATAGCGGGCGAGGAGCCCGTCCTCGATGTAGTTTTCGTCGTCGAACAGGATTGCCAGGCGTTCCCGAACGAGGAGCTTTCCTGATTCGGTGATCTTCTTGCGGTTCTTCTCTGAGCCACCGAGGCGGGCCGAAGCGAGCTTCTCGGTCAGTTGTTCGTGCACGGTTGCTGCCGGGACTTCGATGTCCGACACCGGCGCGGGGGCGACGATCGTAGCTTCACTCATGTTGGGCCTCCAGGAATTCGAGTTGCTGTCCTTTATTAGTATACGAACAAGCGTTCGCTAGTCTAGTCTTATTCCAGGTGGACTTACGATTCCCCTAGGCTCCGACCTCATTCACCCGAACAGGAGAGAGACATGCACAGCATCGATCCCCAACTGGCCGGCACCACCCTGCCGCAACCCAAAGGCCGCCCTGACCACTACTGGGAAGATCTGGTGGCAGGCGACGTGGTCCGCACGGCAGGTATGACCATCACGGATGCACATCTGGTCCAGTGGGCGGGCCTCACCGGCGACCTCGTCTCCCTGCACCTGGATGAAACCTATGCGGCAACGACGCCGTTCGGACAGCGCATCGCCCACGGGCCGCTGACCATGTCCCTGGGCCTGGGCCTGATGACCCAAACGGGGTATTTCAGCAACGTGGTCGCATGGCTGGGCCTGGATGAGGTCCGTGCCCTCGCCCCGGTGTTCATCGGGGACACTATCCATGTTGAGGCCACGGTAGCCATGGCGCGCGAGACCAAAAAGCCGGACCAGGGCATCTGGAAAATCGATTACTCCGTACTGAAACAGGACGGTTCCACCGTCATGACGTTCAGCAGCAGCTTCATCATGAAAAGGAAGTAGGCCATGACAATCCAGGACAATTTCCGCCCGGCACCGCCGGCCGAAATCTCCGAGCCCGACGAATTCGCAGCGCTGCGGACACGTGTGCGCGCCATGCTCGCCGAGCACGTCACGCCGGAGCGGCTCAACAAGTTCGACGAAGCCGAAGAATACGACGTCGAGCTATACCGCGAGATTGGCGCCGCCGGTCTGATCAAGCTCGACGGCGAGCTCCACGGCCGCGGACCCAAACACCAGGCGCAGGCGGTGGTTCTTGAGGAACTCGGCGCCGGCCCCACGTCGGTGGCCGTGAGCATGGTGGTCCAGTACATGGGCGTCCAGCTCCTTCACACCTACGGCAACCACCGGCAGCAGGAAGAGTTCCTGGCTCCGCTGCATGCCGGCAAAGCCAAGATGTCCTTCGGACTGAGCGAGCCCGACGGCGGAACTGACGTTGCCCGGGCCATGAAGACCAACGCCACCCGCCTGGAGGACGGTAGCTACTCCATCTCCGGACAGAAGAAATGGATCGGCGGTGCGATGGACGCGGACTACCTGATCCTCCTGGCCCGGACCAGCGAAACCACCCGCTCCGCCATTGACGGCATCACCATGTTCCTGCTCCCCCGCTCCACACCCGGGATCAGGACCGAAATCATCGACACCATGGGCATCCGCGGCCTCGCGCAGTGCGACGTCTACCTCGACGGCGTGCGGGTCCCGGCAGCAAACGTCTTGGGTGAACTGGACAGGGGATTCCGCCAGGTTCTGGATACGCTCAACGGCGAGCGGCTCAATGGGGCCGCGGTGGCTTTGGGGATCGCCCGCGGAGCCATGGAAACCGCCGTCGGATGGGCACGTCAGCGGCACGCTTTTGGCCGCCCCGTGGGCTCCTTCCAGGGGCTCCAGCACAATCTGGTGGATGCCAGCGTGAAAATTGAATCCGCCAGGCTCCTCCTGCGCCAGGCGGCAGAAGCGTCCGACGGCGGCGAGGGAACCAATGAGACCTGGTCCGCCATGGCGAAGCTCGCAGCGTCCGACGCTGCAACCACCACCACCGATGTTGGCATGCGGGTCATGGCCGGCTGGGGCTTCTTCCGCGGCCTGCCCATGCAGCGTTACTTCCGCGATGCCCGGCTGTACACGTTCGCGCCGCTTACTGACGAGATGACGCGCAACTACATCGGCGAGAAGCACTTGGGACTTCCCCGGTCCTTCTGACCGGCACCTAGCCACGACATGGGGCGGCTACCTGCTCGGTAGCCGCCCTATATTTGGACCAACGACAACAAAAGGGCGACTACCTTTCGGTAGCCGCCCTTTTGTTGGGGAAATCAGGACCGGTAGTCGATTTCAAGGTCCACGACGTCCTGGTCGCGCAGGTTAACGACGATGTTGTCCGGCGTGCGGGTGGTCATCCAGACCAGTTCCTCGGTCTTGCTGGCGTTGCCTTCGATGTGCGGCATAAACGGCGGCACGAAGACGAAGTCACCCTCTTCCAGGTAGACGATCTGGCCGTAGCCCTCGCCGTAGCGGATAAAGCCACGGCCCTTGAGCACATAGCCTCCCGTGTTGGCCTCCCCGTGGTGATGGGCATCCGAGATCTCCCCGGGACCGGTGAAGACCTTGCCGAACCAGAGTCGCTCAACGGGACTGCTTTCCTTGCTGACGCCGGAGATGCGGCGGGCATTCAGCGTCTGTCCCGGCGCGGCGGCCAGTTCGTCTGCCCGGTTCACACGGAACAGGTCCACGTTGCGGTTGATGTCAAAGGCCACTTCAGTCATGGCAAATCCCTTCCAAGGTTCTTGAGTTGCCGCCGGTTTCGTCATTGCAGCCGGGGCCCGAATTCAGTATGTGTCCTTCACACCAGCGAGTCAAGACGTACGCTTGTTCGTTTATGCATCTCGGTCCCAGCAGTAGCACCAACGACTACCGGCTCTTGACAGCGTGGCCCAAAATGGGATTACCTAATGAACATTCGGTAAATAAAGCTGGAGGCAACGACGCATGGCTGAACTGACGGTTTCCGGGGGCACGCACCCCATCCTGAAAGACGACTACGCCTCGGAATGGATGGGCATCGAAGTCCTCGCGCTGGACGACGGGCATGCCACGATCCGCATGACGCTCCGGCAGGAAATGCTCAACGGCTTCGGCATGGCCCACGGCGGAATGATCTTCGCCTTCGGCGACACGGCTTTCGCGCTGGCCTGCAACCCGGCCAATCCGCTCCCGGGCGAGGACTCCAACATCACCGTTGCTGCCGGCGTCGACATCAACTTCCTGAAACCCGCCTTCCGCGGACAAGTGCTGACCGCCGTCGCGAACCGCCGCGCCAGCACAGGACGCAGCGGGCTGTACGACATCCAGATCTACGCCGCCGATCCTGGCGCGGGCATCCCGACGGCGGCACCGGCCGGCGCGGCCCCCGCAGCAACCCTTCCGGGCCAGCTCCCCACCGATATCCTCCCGGGCGAACTCATCGCCGAGTTCCGCGGCCGCAGCCGCACCATCTCCAAGAAATAGAAACAGGGAACCACTGATGACCCAAGAAACTGCCGCCGCCACAACTGACGCTGTCCTGGACCGCGAGGAGACCATCTCCCGCGACGAGCTGGAGGCGCTCCAGCTCAGCCGCCTGCAGCACACGGTGGCCTACGCCTATGACCGCGTCCCCCTGTACAAGCGCAAGTTCGACGAGGCCGGCGTCCACCCGACGGACCTGCGTGAACTCTCCGACCTCGGCAAGTTCCCCTTCACCACCAAGGAGGACCTCCGCCTCGAGTACCCCTTCGGCATGTTCGCCGTGCCGCAGCACGAGGTCGCGCGGATCCACGCCAGCTCCGGCACCACGGGCCGCGCCACCGTGGTGGGCTACACCAAGAAGGACCTCGCCGACTGGGCCAAGCTTGTGGCCCGCTCGCTGCGCGCCTCCGGCGTCCGGCCGGGCATGAAGGTGCACAACGCCTATGGCTACGGCCTGTTCACCGGCGGCATGGGCGCCCACGCCGGCGCCGAGGCCCTCGGCTGCACCGTCATCCCGATCTCCGGCGGCCAGACCGAGCGCCAGATCACGCTCATCCAGGACTTCAAGCCCGACGCCATCCTGGCCACCCCCACGTACCTGCTGACCATTGCCGACGCGATGATCAAGCAGGGCATCGACCCGGCCTCCACGTCGCTGAAGTACGCGGTGCTGGGCGCCGAGCCGTGGACCGAGGAAATGCGGCACGAGCTCGAAACCACCATGAACCTCAAGGCCTGCGACATCTACGGCCTCTCCGAGGTCATGGGCCCGGGCGTCGCCGGCGAAGCCGTCGAAACGCAGGACGGCAGCCACATCTGGGAAGACCACTTCCGCCCCGAGATCATTGATGCCTTCGACCCCACCGTGGTGCTGGGCGACGGCGAGCCGGGCGAGCTCGTCTTCACCTCGCTCACCAAGGAAGCGCTGCCGATCATCCGGTACCGCACCAAGGACCTCACCAGGCTGCTGCCGGGCACCGCGCGTCCGGCGCACCGCCGCATGGGCCGCATCACCGGCCGCAGCGACGACATGATCATCCTGCGCGGCGTGAACCTGTTCCCGTCACAGATCGAGGAGATCGCCCTGCGCATCCCCGAGCTCAGCCCGCACTTCCAGCTGGAGCTCACCCGGCCCGAGGGCCATCGGATGGACCAGATGACCGTCAAGATCGAGCGTCGCGACGCCGTCACGGCCGAGGGCGCGGCGGCGGCCGCCAAGGCCCTGCAGCAGCAGATCAAGATCCATGTGGGCTCCTCCTGCACGGTCGACGTCGTCGAGCCCGGCTCGCTGGAGCGGTCCAACGGCAAGCTGCGGCGGATCTACGACATGCGCCCCAAGGCCTGAGTGAGCACCCGATCGTGAGAAACTAGCCACTATGCCCAGCACAGCAATCACAACGAAGCGCGGCCGTCCCGGCTATGACCAGCAGTCGGTGCTGGTGATCGCCGTCGACGTCTTCAACCGCCACGGCTACGACGCCACCTCGATGGGCATCCTTGCCGAGAACCTGGGCATCTCCAAGTCCGCGATCTACCATCACGTGCCGTCCAAGGGCGACCTGCTCAAGCTCGCCCTGGATCACGCCCTGGGCGGGCTTGAGGCGATCCTGGACCAGCCCGGGGCCACCTCCGGCTCGGCCGATGCCCGGCTGGAGTTCGTGGTCCGCCAGACCATCTCGGTCCTGGTGGAGCGGCTGCCCTTCGTGACGCTGCTGCTGCGCCTGCGCGGGAACACGGAGATCGAGCGGGACGCGCTGGAACGGCGCCGCACCTTCGACCACAAGGTCGCCGCGCTGATTTCCGAGGCCCGGGACGAGGGCTCCCTGCGCCAGGACATCGATCCCCGCACCGTGACCCGTCTGCTGTTCGGCACCATCAACTCCATTGTCGAGTGGTACAAACCCGGCGGTTCGCTGTCGCCGGAAAAGCTGGCCGACGACGTCATCACCATGGCGTTCCACGGCCTCCACGTCCCGCGCTGACCGTCCGCCGGCGGGCAGGTGGCCGGGACAGTCGTTGACGGCAGGATAACGGACGCCCACCCTGTAGTCATGGCCACGAAGTTATCTGAAGTCCTCTTCAGCGCATTCCCCGATTTGCGATACCAGCCCACCGAGAAAAGAGTCCGTGCCATGGTGGGCGGGATGGCCGTCGTCGACACTCTTCACGCGCTCCTGGTGTGGGAGCCCAAACGCGTCACCCCTGTCTACGCCGTTTCCGACGTTGACCTCCGGGCTGAACTCGCGCCGCCGGGTCAGCAGGCGGGCGACGTGACGGAACACGGCTTCAGGATGGGTCTGGAGGGGCCGCAGGCACTGGATCCGCGCACGTCGTTCGGCAGGCACACAGCGGCCGGCGAGGAGCTCGACGTCGTGACCTCCCATGGGAGGCTGCCCCGCGCTGCCTTCCGGCCAGCGGACCCCGACCTGGCCGGATATGTGGTGCTGGACTTCAACGCTTTCGACTGGCTGGAGGACGACGAGGAAATCATCGGCCATCCCCGCGACCCGTTCCACCGGGTGGACATCCGGGCGTCCTCGCTCACCGTTGAGGTAAGTCTCGACGGCGTGACGCTCGCCAAGACGAACGGCGCGCAGCTGCTCTACGAAACGATGCTGCCGGTGCGCTACTACATCCCGCCGTCGGATGTGCGGCTGGACCTGATGGAGGAAAGCCCCAAGCGGACCGTCTGCCCCTACAAGGGCCAGGCGAGCTACTGGAGCTACCCGGATTCCGCGCAGGGCCGGAACATCGCGTGGAGCTATGACCGGCGGTACCGCGACGCCGCCCAGATCCACGGCCTCATCAGTTTCTACAATGAGCGCGGCGACGTGAGCGTCGACGGCGTGCTCCAGACCCGCCCCGTGTCGCCGTGGTCCCGCCCGGACAGATCGGACGGTCCGGGGGAAGGTCCGGGGGCACGCTAACGGCCGTGCGCACGAGAAAGGCGCCCCGCTGAGCCGGAGCGCCGTGCATCTGTCCGCACTGATCTTGTCCCCCCGAATTTCCAGGGCTGGACCGGATCTCAGAGCTGGTAATCAGCTGCCGTGGTGATGTTCTCGTGCACGCAGAGAATATTGTGCTCGGAGTCCATGAACCAGGCGCACTTCTCTGAATCCGTTGTACAAATGTGGTTCTCGGTCTTGAGATCCGGGAGATCGTAGTCCTGGAACATGACGCCCTTGGCTTCCATATCCTTGACTGTGCGTTCGATCTCGCTGACTTCAAAACTCAGGGTGGTGTGCTCTGAGTGCTTTCCATCCTTGACAGGCATCAGCTGCAGCATCGGGCCGCCTTCTGAGCCGAACATTTCGCTTCCGTCGTCTGCCACGCCGCGGTGCGGGAGCCCCAAAGTGTCCTCGTAGAAATGCCGGGCACGCGCTGCATCATCGACTGGCAGGACTGTTGTGGCTTTGTTCAGTACTAGGGTCATTTCGCCACCTCCTACGAGCAAGATTTTACGCCGGAGCGGGGTGGAAAGAGCCCCCTCCCCGGTTGCCCTATCACTTGTGGCGGCCATTTCGACCTTTTGGCAGCCACAAGCGATAGGGCAACGGGAGGGAGCGTCGGGTGAGGCTACTTCTCGACGAGGGTCAGGACGTCGTAGGTCGCCACGATTTCGTCGTTCTGGTTGGTCAGGACGGCATCCCAGGCCACCTCGCCGTACTCGTCGGTCTCGCGCGGGGTGATCTTCTTGGCCGTCAGGGTCACGCGGATGGAGTCGCCCGCGGCCACCGGGGTGATGAACCGCAGGTTCTCCAGGCCGTAGTTGGCAAGGACCGGGCCCGGTGCGGGCTCCACGAACAGGCCGGCGGCCCAGCTGAGCAGGAGGTAGCCGTGCGCCACGATGCCCGGGAAGAACGGGTTGGCGGCGGCGGCTTCCTGGTTGGTGTGGGCGTAGAACGTGTCGCCGGTGGAGTTCGCGAACTTGGTGATCTCCTCCAGCGAGACCTCACGCAGCTCGGAGCGGATGGCGTCGCCGATGTGCAGCGTGGCCAGGGATTTCCGGAACGGGTGCTGGCCTTCGGTCTCGAGCGTGAAGTTGCGGTCCGCGCCGGTGTGCCAGACGCCGGTGACGGCGGTGAGCATGTTGGGCGAGCCCTGGATCGCGGTGCGCTGCATGTGGTGCATCACCGAGCGGATGCCGCCGAGCTCTTCGCCGCCGCCGGCGCGGCCGGGCCCGCCGTGGACCAGGTGCGGGACCGGGGAGCCGTGGCCGGTGGAGCTGCGGGCGTCCTCGCGGTTGAGCATGAGCACGCGGCCGTGGTGGGCCGCGATACCGGTGACCAGCTGCTGCGCCACGGCGGGGTCGTTCGTGCAGACCGAGGCGACCAGCGAGCCGCCGCCGCGGGCGGCGAGGCGGACGGCGTCGGCCAGGTCCGTGTAGCCGATCACCGAGGACACCGGGCCGAAGGCCTCGAGCGAGTGGACCTCGTCGGCCTCAGGGTTGGCCCAGCTCAGCAGGACAGGGGACATGAAGGCACCGCCGTCGACGACGCCGATGCTGCCGTCCGCGCTGGTGACCTTCGGTGCATCGAGCGTGCCGTAGGCAAGCTCCCCGCCGGCGTCGAGCATGGACTGGACGGCGGCGCGCACGTCGGCGAGCTGCTCGAGGGAGGCCAGGGCGCCCATGGTGACGCCCTCGGCCCGGGGGTCACCGAGCACGACGCGTTCGCGGATGCGTTCCCCCACGGCGGCGGTGACGTCGGCGACGAGTTCCTGCGGCACGATCGCGCGGCGGATCGAGGTGCATTTCTGGCCGGCCTTGACCGTCATCTCGGTGACGAGGGACTTGATGAAGGCATCAAATTCCGGCGTGCCCTTGACGGCGTCCGGGCCCAGGATCGCGGCGTTGAGGGAATCGGTTTCGGAAGTGAAGCGGACCCCGCCCTTGACCACGTTGGGGTGGGACTTGAGCGTGTTGGCGGTCGAGGCGGAGCCGGTGAAGGCCACGAGGTCGCGGTAGTCCAGGTGGTCCAGCAGGGTGCGGACGGAGCCGGAAATCAGCTGCAGCGAGCCCGTGGGCAGGATGCCGGATTCGTCGATCGCCTTGACCACGGCGGCGGCCACGTACCCGGTGGGGGTGGCCGGCTTGACGATGGTGGGCACGCCGGCGAGGAAGGCCGGGGCCAGCTTCTCGAGCATGCCCCACACGGGGAAGTTGAAGGCATTGATCTGCACGGCGACGCCGGGAATGCGGGTGTAGATGTGTTCACCGGCGAACGAGCCGTCGCGGGACAGCACCTCCATGGGGCCATCGACCACCACCTGGGAGTTGGGCAGTTCGCGGCGGCCCTTGGACCCGAAAGTGAACAGGACGCCGATCCCGCCGTCGATGTCGACCATTGAGTCGATTTTGGTGGCGCCGGTCTGCGCCGAGAGCGCGTAGAACTCCTCGCGGCGGCCGTTGAGGTACTGCGCCAGCTCCTTGAGCTTGAGCGCGCGCTGGTGGAAGGTCAGCGTGCCCAGTTCCGCCTGGCCGGTGGTGCGGCCGTAGTCCACGACGGCGGCGAGGTCGAGCCCCTCGGTGCTCACTTTGGCCAGAAGTTCGCCGGTGCTGGCGTCCAGGACCGGCGCTGCGCCGGCGGCGGAGGCGGCGTCGGGAGTCCACCAGGAACCCCGGATGAAGCTGGGAACGATCTCGACAGTGTCTACTGTGGGTGCGGCTGTGGTGGTCATCGTTGACGGGTCCTTCCAACGGGGGAGCAAGATCAACACGGCCGGAACATTACTGACCGTCCGTTCGGTAATATGATCTAGAGTACATGAATGAGGCCTACCGCACACTAGCAGCGGTGGCACCGACCGGGCCGCGGCCGGCCGGCAACAAAGGAGACGCTATGACGCCCGAGACCGGCAGCACCGAGATGTGGAAGATCACCCTCGGGGAACTCGACGAGAAGATGGGCGTGAAGATCGTCGAGGAGTCCGTGGACCGCGTGGTGGCGACCATGCCGGTGGAGGGCAACCGGCAGTCGTTCGGGCTCCTGCACGGCGGCGCCTCCCTGGCCGTGGGCGAGGCCGTGGGCTCCTGGGCCGCCGTCATCCACGCCAGCACCCTGGGCAAGACGGCGGTGGGCGTCGACGTCTCGGCCACGCACCATAAATCGGCCCGCGAGGGGCTGATCACGATCACGGCAACCCCGATCCATCTGGGCGGCACCCTGACCACGCACGAGGTGCTGATCACGAACGAGGCCGGCCAGCGGCTCTGCACGCTGCGGATCACCAATCTGCTGCTGGCCCGCAAGGCCTGACTCCCGAGTTCGCGGCCCGCGCCTGGGGCCCGACGCCTCGGGGTCGCCGCCTCGGGGTCGCCGGAGACCTGCGGGGTGGCCGTAGCCGTACGGCGCCCCCGCAGCTTTCCGGCGAGCCGGGGCATGGAACGGGACCTGGGCGTGGGCCTGGAC
>NZ_CAKKMF010000046.1 GCF_918697925.1 Arthrobacter sp. Bi26 | reverse complement strand
GTCAGGTGGTGCGGTGGGCGGGGGAAACCACCACGGAAGAACACCCCGCCCACCGGTCTAGCTACACCTCGGTGAAAGCCGGGGCGTTGGTGAGGAAGTACGAAGCGCCGAGGATGTCCAGCGTGAATTCATACCCGGTCATGTCGCTGGCCGAGTGGGGGAGCTCGCCCCGCTCGCTGACCTGGACCAGCTCGCAGCACAGCCACTTCTCCACGCCGCCGTCAACGAACTTGACCACGGCCACGCCTTCGACGGTTCCGATTGCTTCCGGCAGGTCGATCCGGGCAACCTTGGCGGCTCCAGTGCCGGTAACGACAGGGGCGCCATGGTCGAAGTAGAGGCCAGTGACGCCCGGGGTTTCCTCCAGCGCCTGGACCTTGAACGACTTCTCGGTGGACTGAACCTTGGTGCGGAGAGTGACACCGCCCATGCCCTTGAACTTGTCCACCTCTGTGGAGACGCTCAGCGGGATGCCGTCCTCGCCGAGCCAGCCGAAGGCCCAGAATGGAGCGATCGGGTCGGTGGTCATTACGGTCGGCAGCGTGGTGCCCTTGGGCGCCCACCAGACCTCGGACTCGGCGTCACCGTAAATGCGGACGTTGTCGTAATTCTTGGTCTCAGCCACGGCTTACGATCCTTTCTTTTCCCCGGCAGGGGTTTCGGGTTCAGCCGAGGCTGAGTTGACGTCCCCAGCGGGTGCAGGGGCTTTCTCCACGGCCAGGCGAGCCTTGCCGCGCAGGATCAGCGAGCGCGCGTCGGCGTCGTTGACCTCATGCGTGCTGCCGCCCTTGTAGGTGCGGCCGCCGGAGGTCGTATGGTCGTTGGCGAAGGTGATCTTGGCCATTGGGGTCTCCTGGGTTCGTTGCGGGCATGAAAACGGCCCGCACGCAGCGGGCCATGATGAGTGGGTTAGAGCTTGGAGCCTTTGACGATCAGCTCGAACGTGGCGTAGAACATTGGCTGCACGTCCTCGATGAAGACAGGTCGGAGGACGTTCCGGATTCGCTTGATCGGCCCGCCCACCATGTCGTTCATCAGCCCGCGGCCCAGTTGGGCGAGGTCGGATGCTTCCGCCTTGGTGCTTCCCCAGAACTGGACGCCGATGCGGGCATTTTCCCGAACGAGGTCCATCTGGTTGCCGGAGTCGTCACGGATGATGATCATCCGGTCCTTGCGTGTTGGCTCCCCGGCGGGTGTTTTCGGCATCGCGCTTGAGATCCACAGCCCTGCCGCGAACGGCTCAGGGCGGCCTACGAAGACCTGCTTCGTCATTGCGATCAGGAGAGGCTCAATCTCAGGGAATACGAGCGTCATCGGCCACCGCCGGCGGCCAGCGCCCGTGCGAGCGTCCCGTACTTCGCCTCATGCCGGCGGGCATGGACTGGATGCATCGATGACGAGTAGCCAACGCGCACCCGGGACCGCGGGGCGTCCACTGCGTTGCCGGGCGTGACATCGGTTTCCATCGCGCCGTCGCCGCCCATCGCCGCCTTCACAGCCCTGCCTCGCCGTTCCAAGTCAGCCGTGACAGCGGGGGATGTCAGCAGCTTCCGGACGCTGGCGGCGTTGATGGTCACCTTGTTCCGCGCCATCAGCCATCCACCGCCTTCACATAGACCGTTCCGCCTGGATTCCAGGCACTGAAGAGGCCCTGCCACTCAAATTTGGGCTGCACGACTTCGCAGGACCGGCCGCGTACGATGAGGCGGTCCGACGTGAGCACTTCCTGCCCAGGCTCCAGCAGAAGCAGGTAGTCGAACGCGACCTGCTCCCGGCCGGGGGCCTGGGTAACCATGCCCCTGCCATCGGCCACACCGCAGCGCAACGGCTCCGGCAGAGCCACCCAAGCCGAGACTGGGGCGCCGTAGCGGTCATCCACTCCCGTCTCCTGATAGCGCAGGACGGGGACAGACTCGGCGCCAGGCCAGATCATGAGTGACCGCCAGGGTGGATCGTGAACGCCTTGCCCTTCGCCCTGCCGGCCCCGAGTAGGGCGCGATCAGACTTGGACAGGTAGACATTCCCGTCAGGGTTGGTGAAGCTCAGCGTCTGCCCGAAAGGTCCGGCGCTCTGCTGGATCTGATTGACCCCGGCGATCTGACTATCCGGAGCGTCCATCGACCGCTTGACCATCCGGCAAACGACCAGCTCAGGAACAGATGCATCCAACTCCCCGGCCATCAACCGTCGGTCAACGTCCGGGTACAGGGCGCGGACCTCAACGGACGCTTCGAAGAGCTTCTGCGTGGCCTCATCCTCGCGGCCGGCGGGGAGCGCGGCCCAGTGCTGGCGAAGACTAGCCAGCGTCGCGTATGAGGTAGCCATCAGCTAGCCCCGACGCTGGCGAGTGCCCCGCGGCTTAGCGCCCGTGAAGTCCACCGGCTCAGATTCGGGGGTGTCGATTTCTTCCGGCACGTCGGCGGCCTCATCAGTGTCGTCGGCCGGGACCTCGATATCGGGTTCCTGGAGATCGCGTGGCTCGGCCAGCACGTGGTCGCCAATGAGCGCATCGGCCCATTCGGGAACCTCGTCACCCGGGGCGAAGCTGACCGGAGCGCCAACGTGGTGGACGATCGTGTGAACAGCAAATTCAGACATGGCAATACCTTTCGGGATCAGGTGTGGGGCGCCCAGCGGGAGCGCCCCACACACTGGATCGGGCTAGAGAACCTTGGCCACCAGCGACAGGTTCGCGTTGGCCAGCACCGGAAGCGCGATGGCATCCGAGATGACCTCGGCGATCATCGGGGGCTTCTCGTTGCGGTAAACGCCAGCCACGACGCCCGGCTGCTCCGAATCCTCAATACCCCAGTTGGAATCCATGGAGGTCAGGGTCTGGCCCCAGAAGGAAGTTCCCAGCTGGGATCCTTCGCCGTCGTTCGGGTCAACCGGAGCGGGGAGGAACAGCAGGCGGTCATCGGGGATGACACGGCCGCCGGACGTGCTGCGGTCGTAGATCACGATCTCCGGAAGGCCTGCGCCAGCGATGAAGCTGCGCACCTCTTCAGCCAGGGCGGGGCGGGTGGCTCCGTTGGCCAGCAAGGTGGCAAACTGTGCGCCGGAGGACAGTGCACGGAACACGCGACGTGACATCAGCAGAGCGCCGGGGGCGGTGCCGTTGTTCGTTGCGGTGTAGATGTCCGTCCATGCCTGCAGGTCAGCGAGACGATCGACCGAACCGGCCGACCACAGGCTGGACGCCGTCAGGGTGTGACCCGCAGCGCGTCCGAAGTCATCCTCAGAGACGAAGTTGCTCTGCGCGATGGTGGCCTTGCCGGTGACCAGCACCGTGCCGCGGAGGCGCTCCATACGGTCAGCGACAGCACGCACTACGTTGCGGGTCTCCGTCAGGATGTGATTCCGGATCGCCTCGTCGGAAGCATTCCGTGAGCGCAGCTGCTGGTACTCGCTAACCGGCCGGTTCTGACCCAGAGCCGGAAGCTCCAGAATCACGCGCTGACGGGAAGTGCTGCCAGCGATCTCCGGCTCAGCGTCGTAAGCGCGGAAGGCCGCTTCCTGCACAAGGCCGGACTCGCCCTTCGTGAACTTGACGACAGTGTCGGCCACCTCGCGGTTCGGGAGGAACCGGGCCAGCGAAGCGTTGTTCTGCTCGATGTCAGACAGCGCAGCGCGTGCGTAGCCGGTCAGTTCGGCGGGATCAATGAGATCAGTCCAAAGTGCCATGTTCTAGCCCTCCTTAGATGTAGACGATGGTCGTGGCGGAGAGCTTCGCGGCCGCTGCGGGCTTCACGAAGGTTCCGGGGACAAGGGCGGCCTTGACGCGGCCGTGGTCGTACAGCGGGACGGGGAAGTCCGCGGTGCCGATGACAGGCTGGTCGAAGAGGACGTGGCCGGCGAGGATACCCGCACCAGTCACAGTGCCTTCCGTGGCGTCGTAGGGGACCAGGAGCCCGGCCACCTTGGCGACGGGCTGGCCGGATCGGATGTAGCCGTCCGGGTAGTGGGTGCCGGCGGTGAAAGCGGAGATGTCGAGAGTCTCGGTGCGCGCATTGCTGAGGCCGTGCGCTGTTCCGATCCAGGCGAGATTTCCGCTGCCAAATGCTTCAGTGCGAAGACGGGGCATGGTGTTACCTTTCTAGGACTTTTTGGTGTGTTTGGACGCGTAGAGATCGCGCCCGGCTGAAACGGAGGTTCCCGCACCGCCCCGGTCTCCGGACTTGTCGCCGGAGTCGTGGATCGGATCACGCTTCTTTCCTTGCACGCCCGCCAGCTCCGACACGTCCTTCGCGGACGCCTCAAAACTGGCGGCATCGGTGCCGTTCACCAAGTGCTGGTACTTCTCCGGCACCGGGTACTTGGCGAGCGCCGCGAGACGGGCGTTGGCCGTCTCCAGCTTCGCGGCGCGCTCTTCGGCGTCGGTGGCCTTCTTGTTGGCCAACTGGATATCCGATAGCTTCGCGTCCTCGGCGGCCTGGATCTTTGCCTCGGCATCAGCGGCGCGCTTCTCTGCGGCGGCCCGAGCATCGCGCTCGGCCTGCAGTGCGCGTTTGCCGCCGTCGGTATCCATGGCAGCGTCGGCTTTGTCAGCAGCAGCCTTGGCTGCGGCCGCGTCTTCCAGAGCTTTGGCATCGGAGGCGGCCTGTGCCGCTGCAGCCGCGGCCGCGTCCGCGCCGTCTTCCATGACGGCATCCCCGAAGGTCAGCCGGTGGAAGTCCATGAGCTTGGCGACGCCACCGGGTGCGGTGATGTCAATGCCGTGAGGGAAAGAATTGCTCAATTGTGGTTCCTCCTTGTAAAGCCGCATCGCACGGCAAAAAGCCCCACCGCATCGCACGGAAGGACAACCCGCCACAGGGGCGGAAACTATAGGGATTCGACTCCGTCAGTGAGGGAGCCAGGGAACAGTCGGCGCAAGGCGAACGCAATATCCTTGATGTCGCCAGAACCGGACTCGCCGCGGGCGTCTTGGTACATCTGGTACATGCCGTCCGGGTCGTAGCCATCGGGGTAGTCGTCAATGGACGCTATGCGCGTCGGGACGCAGTCACAGAAGCCATGGTATTTCTTCCCATCGGAGCTGCGCCTCAAGGCGGACTTCTCGGTCAGGTACACGACGTCTCTGGAGGCCAGCGTCAGGCAGAATGCGCAGGTCTTGGAGCCCGAAGGCACGCGCGCCCACCGGACACCCTCACGCTCGGCGTTCCGTGACATCGTGTCCCGGCCATGCTGCTTCACTAGCTTGTCCACGTTCACGGAAAGAGTCGACAGAGTCTGGGCCGGGTCCGGGGTGAACAGATGCCCGGCCGAGTAGCGTACAGCCTTCTCGATGTCGCCGGCCGGAAGAATGAGCTGCGCCGGTTTCACCTGAAAGCGGCCAAGTGCGCCGGCCGCGGCCCGCTGTTCCTCATACCAGTCAACAGCCAAGTCCGCAGCGACCGGCCCGTACTCTCCGACCAGCAACGGCACAAACTCGATCAGTGCATCCCGGACCGCTTCCGGCTTGGACAGGTCCAGCGCGTAGAAGAAGCCCTCGAGCTCAGCAATGACCAGCTTGGACAGGCCAGCGTTAGCGGCCCGGAACCGTTCAAGATCGTCCCGGACCACCATCAGGCAGGCTCTGTCGTCGCCGGAGCCTTAGCCGCAGCCACGAGCGCGTCAAGGCGCTGGCCGTTCTGCTGCAGCTTACGGGCCGCCATCAGCCGCGTGATCTGGGTCTTGTTCATGCCGTAGTACTCCAGAGCAACCTCAGAATCGGCCGCCCACGGGAATGCCTGGGTGAACTTCAGCCCCGCATCGGCCTGCGCAGACCGCGTAGGCGTCCCAGCGTCAGCGAAGTGCGCCCTCAGGCCCTTCAACTCAGAGGCCATCCCCGGAGTGAACTCGCCATGCTTGACGGCGAGCACGTTCCGGGCCAGATCCAGCCTTGCAACCCCGATACTCGGAAGCTCAGCCTCAACGACCGACACAAGGTCAGCCTCATTCGCACGGATCGCGTCCGCTGACGAAGGGTTGTCCTGGATGATGCCGAGATACCCCACAGGAATGGACGACTCACCCGAGAACATCATCGCGATGGTCTTGAGCATGTCCGTGTGCGGCTGCATCGTCGCCTGAGCGAGCTGCTTCAGATCGGGGCGGACAAGCTTGCCCTCTTCCTCATCAAAGGTGTCAGGCAGCGCCCAGATGCCGCCGAGCAGCGCGTCCAGCGGCGAAATGCGGTTGCCCTTGGCATCCGTGAAATGCGCCTCGTCAGCGCCCATCAGGGCCCGCTGCGGGGAGGAGTAGAACTCAGCGTTGCCTTCCTGCCGGAGCATCGTCCGCACGGCCATGTCTGTGAAGTCCATGACCGGCCGTGTGATCCGCGAAGAACCGAACGGGCGGTCCAAGGAACGCCCCCAGATGTACGGGGTGCAAGGGACGTGGTTCGGTACGCCGTCATACTCGGCCGTTACGAACCACTTGCTCTCCAAAGATTCGATCCGGAGCGTCAGCCCGGGCAGGTACAGCAGCATCTTCCGCTTGTTGACGATCTCCAGCGCCCGGAGTACGCGGTTTGTGCGCTCGTCAACCTCAGCCGTAGCTTCCAGCGCGGAGCGGGCCGCCACGATGACTTCCGGCTCACCCAAGCTCGCATCGCCCGGGGTGACAAAGAGAAACGACACCGAATACTGAAGGGACGCCTCAATGGCCATCCGTTCGACGGCCGCCAGGTAGTTGTCCTCGAAGATATCCTCGATATCGGACAGCAGCTCAGACTCCCGCGGAAGGGTGAAGCCATCCGGGCGGATCCGGCGGGCGGGGACGCGGACCGTCTTGTTCGCCCAGCCGATCACAGCAGCGAAATCGTGCATGTGCGGCGGGATCGAGAACCCGATCTTGTCCAGCTTCTTCTTCGCCTCGAAGTACTGCGTCCGGAGTCGATTGCGCTTCGACTTCGCCCGGACCTTCGACAGAAGCCGAAAGAAAGTCTTCGTTTCGTCGTCCGTCAGAAGGCGCATAACCTCGGCCAATCAGACCACCGCCTTCCTACTGCACAATTGCATGACGCTTCTTAGCCGGTCCGGCAGGACGCCGGCGGGCAAATTTCAAGGCTCCGAAGTGAGCGCACGTCACCGCTACGAGCGGCGCGAGGTCCGCGTCGAGGCTCACGCGGTTCCACTTGAACGAACCAGGCCGATTCTTGATCGGATCTTTGGTCGCATGCTTGGCGGAATGATCAAGGTGTTCCTGCCCGTAATGCGTGATTGCAGGGTGCTTCTCCACTGCCTCATGCAGCATCGCGCAGGCCTGCGTGTACTCCTGCGCGCCGAGGATGAAGACCTTCATCCCCTTCGCCTTCAGCGGAGCTTCAAGGAGGTCCCGTGCCGGCGAGAACCCATCGATAACGATCGGGATGCGGCGTTTGGCTCGCTCCCACAGCCAGTCCACCAGCGATGAAGTGCCAGCCTCATCGAAGGGGGCATCAGCGGCGAGCTCAAGGTGAACTCCCTCGTCTGGAAACGCAGCTACCCCGATGGAAACCTTCGTGCGCTCCGGGTTCATATCCGCGCTGTAAGCGGCGACCGGCCAGTCAGCATCAGGATCATCAATCGCCAGGTCATCCCACTTCTCAGGGGTGAACGCGAGCTGCCCGGCAGCGGCCGGAGTCGGCCACATATTGAGCCGCTCACGCGCGAACGATCTCGGCGAGAACCGGTGATGTTCGCCTTCCACGGTGCGGACCTTGATGCGGCCGCCCAGGGCGGGGTTCGCGTCGGCCCAGTTCTTGCGGTCGGCCGTGAAGACCTTCAGTTCCGCCTCGGTCATCTTGTCGACGTCGCCGGCGGGGGAGTGCTCCACCCAAGCCGATCGTTTGTCGGCGCCGGTGACAGCGGCATTCCGGACACGCACGAACGGGGCGCCACGCTCGGACAGGTCCTTGGGCGGAGTGCCCATATAGATGACAATCGGGTCCCCGGACGGGGCGGCTGACGTCGTGGGTTCCAGAGCCTCCTGCTCGTCCTCCTCGAACTCCTGACCCTCATCCACCACGAGGACGTCGAAGGAGCTACCGCGGCCGGCGCCGCCTGTGCGGGCGCCGAGCTCGATCAAGCCGCCAGTGTGGAGTTCGATAGCCTCCTGGCCGTTGGTCTTGCGGATTTCCTTGACCAAGGCGTTCAGCTCGGGGAACTTCGCGTGCGGGTCGTTGACCCGGGTCCCGAAGAAATGCATGAGGCGCTTGAATGCCTTGCGGGCAGAACTCAGCAAATGCGACGTGTGCAGGATCTTCAGATTCAGCGCCACCATCAGGTAGAGCTCAACGACCTCCAGCGCCCCGTTTTTGCCGTTCTGGCGAGGAACCGAGAGGCCCCAAGTCGAGGCAACCCAGCCGGCGTCGTCAGTCCGCAGCCACGCCCTGACCACCTCGGCCTGCCAAGGATCCGCGATGTAGGTGTAGCCCTCGGCGAACTCCAGTGCGTTCTCGGCATGCTCGAGGCTGTACCCGCGGGGTGACGGTGCAGTGTTGAAGCGTGCGATCTGTGACCCGACCAGCACGCGCACCACCTAGCCGTTCAGTTTTTGAGCCAACCTCTGCAACGGGGACACATTGGATGGAAGGTCCGCCGGCACCGGCTGCAGGACAGCCTTCCCGTCAGCTGGGGAGAGCTTCGTCAGAATGTTCGCCAGGGCGGTTGCTTGCTGCCGGGCCTCCGCCAGCGGCGCAGCGAACTTCACCTCAACGGAGTACGGCTCATCCTCACCACTCGGGAAGTCCAGACGGAACTGCATCAAGTTCAGGACGCCCTTGCCCTGAATGATGTTGTCCAGTTCGTCCAGCCGGTCAGCCAGACGAGCAGCCTCCAGCACCAGAGCATTCCGGGGAACGTCTATGGTGGCCATCGCCTGCCACAAGGACATACCGCGTTCACCAAGGCCAGCAGGAACATCCACGGCGGCCTCCTACAGGGTCAGCTTGTTTCCCGTCACCGCGATGTAGCGGCCGGCTGAGTAGAACTCGATGTTCCGGCCATCCCGGATCACCCGGCCCGGCCCCTCGGGAACCTCAACGAACACGTGGACGCCGTCGCCGGACTGGGAAACCTCAGCGAAGACGATCGGCTCGGAAATCGCGGCGATAGCCTCCGTCGCCCATCCGGCCAGCTTGCCGTCGATGAAACAATGGTCGAAATCCCAGCAGCCAATACCGTCACCGAGGACGAAGCCCAGGCCGACACCGACTGAAGACGCTGCGGCACTCTCGAACGATGACCACGTCCTGGAAGCCGTGGACGAAGCAGCCCGACCAGTCGCCGTCAGCGGCCGCTTATCCGCAGTGCGCCGCACCCAGCGATTACGGCCCGTCATCACCGCAGGAAACGCCGGCCGACGCTTCGAAGCGCGGTGCGCGTACACGCGGCACTTCGAAGTGCAGAACTTCGCACCCTCGCGGGGTAGATGCATCGGCCCGCCGCAGTACCCGCATTTCCTTGATGACATGCACCAATTCTACCAAGGTGTAACGGATAAACGCAGTAAACATAAGGGAAACTCGAGGTTGATTCGAAGGTCGATTTCGGCCCGCGGATCGGAAAATCCGCCAGGTCAAAGATGCCCTGACAGCGGCGGTGGGGCCGTCAGAAAAGCACCAGGCAGCCGGGGAAAGCCCAGCGAAACGCCGGAGGCCAGTGCTCGGGGGGATATTTTTCGCTATCACTGGGGAGCGAGGGACGGAGCGTGGGGGAGGGGTGCTCCCCCACTTCTGTTGTCCACAGGTTATGCACATGTTTTCCACATTCACCATGCTCGACTGGTTTTCAGCGGTTTGGCCTTCAGCACGGTGGACGTCTTGGGTGCTGGCCCGTCGCCTTTGGATTGGTTGCAGCGTCGACAGCAGACGGCGAGGTTGCTGACGTGGTCTTGTCCGCCTCTAGCGTGTGCGATGACGTGATCTGTCTCTGCACTGTTGGGCTTGCGGCTTACCTCGTAGTCGAGCTTGACCTTGCAGTACGGGCAGCGGTCTATGCCTTTGACTTGTGCTTGGTGAAGCGTGCGCTTTCGGGCCTTCTTGTACTGGGATGTGCCAGTGCGTGAGGTTGCCAAAGGTGTGCCTCCTGCATGGAGTAGGCGCGTAGCGTCGCCTCGTTCTTAGGCTCCAAGGCTGGCGAAGTCCTCCCGGAATACAGTTCGAGGATCCGGGTTAGCCAGTTGACTCCCTAGCCGCACTGTAGGGACATGCCCTTGTACCGGCTTGGAGCCTCCATGCAGGAGAGTTGTGCGCGCCCCGCCCTTGGCTTCAACAAGGACGGGGCCGCAAGTGGGCTGACAGGGAATCGAACCCTGATGTGGCCAGTTCGCTTGGAGGAGACGTTCCGGCTACGAACCGTTCAGCCCGGGTCGCTCAAGCGCAGGCTACAGATCGAACCTTGCGGAAATCCTGTGGGGCAAGGGCTACGAGTGGACGGGTACTGGCTCCGCTGCTGTTCGCAATGGTTGGTCAGGGGCTGTCGCCGTCAGCACTGCGTGCAGGAATCGAACCTGCGCTTACGGTTTTGGAGACCGTCGTGATGCCATTTCACTAACTCAGCTTGTGGCGCGATGACGGGCGCCAACTATGCCGGGTGAATAGTCCGGCGGTCGTACTCATGGGAGCGGCATGGGGCCGCCGCTGACCACCCAGGACTCGAACCTGGGGCCGAAGGATTAACAGTCCTTTGCTCTGCCAACTGAGCTAGTGGTCATTGTGCCGGCGTCTCTCGACGAGCGGCGGTGCGCGTGACCCTGCGCGGGAGATGCGGCCTCCTGAAGTGGAAGTTTCAGGGCAACAAAAAAGCCGCCCGGTTGGGAGCGGCTGAAAATTCCGAGACTTGTGACCTCGACGGGACTTAGCCTAATTCACTCATGCCACTTCGGCAACATCAGCTTTGGGCGTGTCTGCGGCTGCTCTGAGCCACCTGAGGTTGTCGCCGTTCCACTCGGCACCGCACCCGTCGCACTCGGCTGTCCAGGTCGAGGGTGGGGCGATGGTTTCGTTTTCGTCGTCCCAGTAGTTGACGCCGATGCAGGGTTCCCTCTCGGGGCCGTGGAACCTCTTCCCGCAGGCTGGGCATGGGATGGATGGGCGCCATGGTGGCCGCTTCGCTTCGAGCATTTCCCGGATCTTGTCGATCCAGTTGAGCGTGGTCCGCTCGAGGTAGTCCTGCCATTCCGGGGACTGGATGGCCGCCCATGAGGTGATGAGCTCAACGAGGGTTCCTTGGTATTCCTTTCCGGTCATTTCGAAGTGCTCGTTGAGGGCTTCGGCTTTGATGTCGTTCTCGATCTTCACAGCTTTGGAGTTGACGATCATCCCGGCACCGCCGGATCCGCCGCCGATTGCTCCGAGGTTCGAGCGGCATGCGGCCCGGAGTTCGGCTAGCAATGGCGGCTTGGATACGAGCGCCCCGTCAACGAGCGCCAGGTGCTCGCGGGTGAGCTGGTGGATGTGGTCATTCAAGCTCATTTGGCGATCACCTCCCGGACATCAAATGCCTTGGTTGCTAGCACCAGGATCCGTTCGCCATCGGCGTCGTCGCTGGTGTAGTTCCAGAAGCCGATCCTGCCGGCCTCATAGAAGTAGATTTCGTGGCTGCTGATCTCCTGCTCAGCGGCATCCGGGTAGGTCCGGTACGCGAACTTGCGGAGCTTGCGCGGGGGTGTCTTGGGTTGCGGGTCCTTGCCGTAGAAGGTCATCGGCTACCTCCTGCTTCGAGTTTGATGATCTGCTGTCGCCATCCGGTGGTGACTTTGATGGGTTCGCGTGGGTCGATGCCGAGGTTCAGGGCGTCTTGGGAGAAGGCCCAGAGGTCGCCAACGGTCATTCCGGTCTTCTTGTCCTCGGCGTTCCGGACGAGAGTGATCGCGTTGCCGCTCATGGCTTCCTCTCGAACTTCTTGTTGATGAAGGACAGGACGTCTCCCCAGCAATCACTGCAGAGGCTTGTCTCGGTCCAGAGGTTCGATGCGACGACGTCGTGCGCCGTCACGGCTTTGTCCCAGCTGTTCATGCGCAGGTAGTTGAACTTGATCCGCCATGTCTCGCGGTAGATCTTTCCGAACAGCCTGGATAGCCCGGGGCGCGGGAGGTCCTTGCTGATCTTCACCCCGCACCGGTGGCATGGCTCTGGCTGGCTCATTTGTTCTCTCCTGCGTGGGTGATGGTGATGAGGACGCCGGGGTTGCCGTGGTAGGTCTTGGCGGCGGTGATTTCGATGATTCGGGCGTCGTCGGTGATGACGCCTTTGATGACTGCTTTGGTCTTGCGGTTCTTGGTGGTGGACAGGGAGTCCAAGACAGCCCGAATGAGCTTGTCGAGGTCCGGCTTCACGGCCGGCGCCCACGATCGGGGCTTCTTGGGCGGCACGAGCTGGAAGACGAGCGACACGCTAGGGGCCCGTCCATAGGTGGCCCGTCGTGGCGGGCCATGGTCGATGCCCGGATCTTGGTCCGCCATTCGCGAAGTGGCGCTTTCACTGCGACGATGCGGCCGCGGTAGACGTCCACGGATCCTTGCGGGACGGGTGTGCCTGGCACGAAGGCGTGAATCATTTGCGAACGCCTTCCCACATCGCCCTCGTGAGTACCGCTTCCTGCCATGGATGGAGGGGCGCCCAACCGAATGCGGACAGCAGCGGCGCGAACGCATCCCTCACGATGGAGCTGAACGCGTTGCCGAAGTGCCCGAGGCCCTTCTCGTGCCTCTGCTGGGTTTCGATTGCCCGGAACTGGTCTGGGTGTGTGACGTGCACGCTGCAGGGTTCGCAGGTGTAGGCCCAGCGGGCTTTGGCTTCTTTGCGGATCATGGCGTCTCCTGAGGTTGGTGTTCGGCGAGGATGAGCTCGTTGGGGCCGAACCAGAGCAGCGAGGCATCGAGGCCCGTGACGGCGAATGGGAAGTGCTGGGTTTTGTCGACATCCACGACGGTGCCGACGGCGTCGAAGTGGCGGGTGTTGCGCGCGATGATGCGGACAGGGTCACCGATCTTGAATTTCATTGCGTGGCCTCTCTTGCGGCTCTTGGTTGGTGAAGGGGACAGGGCGCCGGCTGACCGCATGCCTGGCATTGCTGGTAGTAACCGCGGACCTTGTCCCACCGGCAGAGCGTCCGGGCGTCCTGCCGAAGCGGTTCGCGGTAGGCGGTTCGCTGGGCGGCCGACGTCAGCCCGGCAACAAAGTCCAGGGGCAGCGGCAGGGGTGTCAGCTCCGGTGCCTTGAACTTGGCGCGGACCCCGTTCCCGGACTTGACGATCAGGCCCCAGCCTTCGGGCAGCTCGCCGTCCTTGACGATGGCGGGATCCGAGACGACGAGCCACCAGAAGTTGCAGTACCGCTTGATCCGTTCGGACTTGGTCAGGTCCCGCAGTTCGGCGAGCCAGTCGGCCCGGGAAACCTTGACCTCATGGCCGTGGATGGCTTGGGAGCTGGCGTACTTGTCGATCGCTATGAAGTCCGCGACGCTGAGCGTTTCCCGGTAGTCCTGTGATGACCGGACGTGTTCGGCGCGGACCCATCGATCGGCGATGGTGCCCTGCCGTTCTGTGTTGTACCGGGACAGCAGGAGGTCGAGCATGTCGCGCTCAGTGGTTGCCCTCATCGGGCAACCGCCGTTTGGAAGAGCCACAGAGCGGTCACGCCGGCTGCCGGGGCCATGATGACGTGCGAGAAAGCCGCGAATCCACTGTCGAAAGTGGCCCTTCCGAGAGCCACGCGGAGGATGTTCGCCGTGAAGA
This sequence comes from Arthrobacter sp. Bi26, assembly GCF_918697925.1. GTDB lineage: Bacteria > Actinomycetota > Actinomycetes > Actinomycetales > Micrococcaceae > Arthrobacter. The sequence goes on along the minus strand of NZ_CAKKMF010000046.1, from coordinate 25,362 downwards.
GCAGGGCGACGAGGGCCGCGGCGATTGCTAGTGCGAGTAGAAAGTAGTTCATGGTTGGTCTCCTTCAACGTCAGAAGCCGCCTCGTCTGGGGCGGCTTCGTGGTGTTTTCCGATGTGGGTTTGTGGGCGGATTCCGGCTTTGACGTCGGCCCAGCATGATCTGCAGTTGTGGGCGTCCTGGCCGATGTGGTCTTCGCAGGGTTCCGGCCTCGGGAGCTGGGCCCGTGCTGCTTCTGGCCAGTGCGGGCCGGGATGGAAGATCGGCGCCGGCGTCTGGCATGTGCGTTCCATGGCCTTGGTCGTGGCGGCGATGGTCAGGGCGCCGAGGCTGGGGACGTCGCGGTGCTTGTCGATGAGTGACATCAGCGATGCGACGCCCCAGTCCGGTCGGATCTCGTGGAGCAGGAACGCGATGGCGCGCGCCTGCTGGTCCGTGATGATCAATGGAATTCCTTTCAGCCAAGAGTCCCGGCCTCGCGCATCACCCAAGTGACGATTGGCTGGAAACTTTTTTCATCACTTCTTTAGAGGCCCAAAAGACAGAGGCGAGATAGGCACTCGAGGTGAGGTTTAAGTACTTGGTCTTGGTCTTGGCTTTGGACGATGTACGTGCGGCGTACAGTCGGCGTTACGTACGCCGTTTGTAACGCCGTTACACATCGCGTTACGCGGGGCCGGTCTTCTTCTTGTTGGCGCGCCAGGCCGCGATGCGTTCTCGGCCCTCGGCCCTGTCTTCCAGCACCTTCTTCTTGGTGCGTTGGTATTCGGCCCAGGACAGGAACTGGAAGTCGCCGTCGGCCGCAGGCTCCCAGAATCCGCATTTCACAAGGTGGTTGGCGAGCTTCGGGCCCTTGGGCCATGAGCTGATGTACCAGGCCGGCACCAGACCATCCGTGAGGAAGTCCGTGCAGTACGTCCCGCACACGAGCCAGAGCCCGATCGCTTCGAGGCCCGCACGCCTGACCTTCGGATGCCCGTGCATCTTGTCGTCAGCGTTGAACCATGCCATCAGAGCGCACTCCTTTCGTTTTGAGACGGCAGCACGAAAGGCTGCCTATAGGATTCGGTAGTGAATAGTGATGAAGTTTGGATGCTCCAGCTATGGAGCGGAACATTTGGGGCCGCCATAAGCGCCGTGGCTGCTGCTGTCGTGGCGCTGTTGGTGGTGACGTTGACGAACAAGCACCAAAGCCGACTCTCGGAGATTGCACTTGCTAAGCAAGCGGAATGGGCGTCTGCGGCGCTCGCCGGGCAGAGGGAACAAGCAGCTGAGGCCTTCGCCCAGCAGGAAAAGATCCTGCGGCAGCAGCTGGCAGAGCAGCAAGCCGAGGCAAGCCGGGAACGGTCAACGAAAGCGGCAGCAGACATGATTGCCGGCTCAGTGGAGCTGCGGGACGCATCGCTGAAGTCGGTGGAGGCGATGACCGTCGTCCGGCACCGTTTGCAGGCAGCTGCTTGGCGGTGGTTCATGGAGGGCGTGGACGATGACGCGTCGGAGGTTGTTTTGTGGGCAACCCACTTGTCGCTTTTCGCCTTCAAAGCCAACCTGGAGGAGGCGAGGAAATCGAACGGTAAGGAGTATGACGCAGCTGCAGGCGAGCGATTGTCCAACGCCTGCCTGACCTTTGAAGGACTTGCATCCCTCTGGCCTTCGTCCGACCGCGATGACAGGAAAGGTCTCATGCAGGCCCTGAAGGCAGAACGCGAAAAAAACAGTTCGCTGACGTAGTGCAGCGTCTCGGCCATGCGGGCGACGAGGACACGGGCCGCCGTGCTCCTTGCGTAGGATCTGCAGCATGCATCTTTCTGTTGAGGCGGCTGCGCTCCTCGCCCAGGTTTTTCCCACCCTGCTCATCGCACTGTTGCTGGAGGGAAAGTTTGTAAAGCGCGACGGCCGAAAAAAGCGTCTGTTGAAGGTGCTCATGCTCCTCCGACTTGCGGCCGTGCTGACCTCCCTGGCTGCGACCTTTATATGCCTGCTGGTCGTTGTCACGGAGGGCAGCAACCCCTTCGCCGATATTTGGGTCACGGGCACCTGGATCATATTGTTTTTCGCCTTCTTGGTGATGTGCGGAGAAGTCTTCGATCGGGAAATCCTCGAGCACAGCTCGACAGCTGACGCCGTTCCTGCGGATGCCCAGGCGGTGGGGGTTGAAGGAATCGAGGCTCGAGCTGACGCGTGATCATGAAGCCTCCTTTCTGAGTTGGTAGAGCCCTCCGTATCCTTTGGGGCGCGGGTATTGGATGACGGATCCGGAGAGCCAGGGTGTTTCGCCGGGCGCGTAGTAGGGCTCGGTTATGCCTTTGGCGGCCATGTCGGCGCACTGCCCGTCCCCGGTCGGCGCGTGCGCCTCTGACAGGCGAACCAGCACTTCCTGCCTGAGGCTGTGGCCCCAGTTGGATCGGCAGAACGCGCAGAAAATGCGCTGCTCGTCGAAGGTCATGAGCACGACGGGTGTGCCGCCGTTGATGCTGGGGTGGCCGTAGAGGTTCACGCATTTCTGGCAGTAGTCGTAGCCGATGGATAGCTGGCGGTTGCCGGGATAGCGGCAGGCGCCGCCGCCGATGGTGTTGGTCCCGCCGCACCACCCGCACTTGGGCTTGCCGTGCCATCCGGTGGGGTGGACTTTGAACAGCGGCTGAGTCTGCCTGGCTGCGGTGTATTCGAGCAGCTCGAGCATGTCCATTTGGCCGGGGATTACGATCATGCTGCCAGCTCCAGCGATGCGGTGACGATGCTGGCGAGGTCGCGGGCGGCCGGGGGAGTGACCGCGTTCCCGGCCTGCATCGTGCGCTCCTTCATGGTGCCGAGGATGGTGTAGTCCTTGGGGAAGTCCATGCCCCACATCTGCTCATGCGGCTGGATCATGCGGAAGGCGACGTCGGCGACGTCCTGTTCGGTGTAGGTCATGAGGCCGTGGTGGTTGCCGCCGGCCGTGATGGTGGTGAAGGGACCAGCGGCGGCCGGGGTAGCTACGGCGTTTCGACGTAGCGTGACGACGAGCCCGTGACGGTCCCGAGTAGTGAATGCGCTAAATGGTTCCGACGTCGGATGTGCGACGCCGGTTCCATAGAACTTGGTGAACATCGACTTCGCGTCTGGGTACCGGTTCAAACCGGCCACAATCTGCCGCATAGTGCCGGCCGCCAGGGGTTTCTTGCGGTCGCCAATGCGGTTGCCCTTGATGCTCCAGTCGATCGCGTCCGAGGCCGGCCGCACCGCGGGTTCCAGGACGGCGTTCCGGCATGACGAGTTCGGGCAGCGGTAGACGTACTGGGCTTTGTATTTGCCCACGATTTTGGACGGGTCCTTGAAGGACTGGATGCAGCGGACCATGCCGTGCTTCTCGCACATAGCCATCGGTCGGAGTCGTTCGAAGTCCGGGGCTTTGTTGCCCTTGCGCCAGAACACGATGTAGACGCGGTCCCGGGACTGCGGGGCGCCGGGCCCGAATGCCTGGGCGTGCATGGAGTTGAGGCTGATGATCTTGTGCTCGTAGCCGAGGTCTCCCATGGACTGCAGCCAGCCGCGGAACGGCTTCCATGCCGTGACCTCGACGACGTTCTCGGTCATGATGGCCTCGTACTGGTGGACTTCGGCGAATCGGGGCACGTCGTACATGGTGGCGCGGGAGCGCTGCGCGGCCTCGTCGGGGAGACCGTCGGTGAAGAGGGAGTCTTGCCCATCCCACTGCTCGCGCTTCACACCCTTGGCGACTGTGAAGTTGGTGCACTCGGGGGACGCCCACAGCAGGTTCGTCCGCGGGGTGTATTCCGGCCGGATGTGCGCGATATCGGCGCACGCGTGGTCTGTGTCCGGGTGGTTGTATCCGTGGGTCTCGATGGCGCGCTCCCAGTGGTTGAGCGCGAGCTTTACGTGGAGACCGGGAACTTGCATGATGCCGGTGCTGGATCCGCCGGCGCCGCAGAAGAAGTCTGAGACTGTCAGGCTCACGGTGTTCCTTAGTGGTGGTAGGGCCGCGGCGGCATTGCCGTGGCGGGTGCCTCGATGACGATGACTTGCATGGCGCCGTGTGCGCCGGGGAAGTCGCGGCCCCGGGCGAGGTAGCCTCGGCCGGGCCCGGTGATGTGGGCGCGGTGGCGGAGGGCGACGGCGTTCATGTCGCGTGCGGCAACGGCGAGGAGTTCGTCAAGGACTTTGGCGGTGTGGACGGGTTCGCCGACGACCGGCCAGAAGGCGCGGAAGATGTGCGCCGGCGGGGGTGGCGCTGGTTTCTTGCGGGGGCTCATCGTCGTCCCTTTCGTTCTCGGGTGATGTTGGCTATGGCGGTGTCTCCGGTGGGGTCGCGGATGGTTCGGCTGGCTCGGTGGTTGGCGTCGTCCTGCGCCTGGGCGAGTAGGTGGTGTTCGCACGTGTGGCGGCTAAGGCAGACGCCTGTTGAATGACGGCAGAGGATGCAGCAGGGATCCGAGGTCATGCGGTGGCCTCCGGATTGGCCAGCTCCAGCAGGACGTCGGCGTGGCAGGGCTTGTCCAGCGGGCACCAGCACGCCAGATCCTTGCCGGCCAGCGCCGTGCGGATCTCTTCGACGCGTGACTTGTAGCGGTACTCGAGCATGTCCAGCTCGCCTGTCACTTCCTCGCGGAACAGCGCTACGCACTCTTCGCGGGTAGCGTCCCTCACGTCATGCCATGTGATCCGGTAAACCTTGTCGCCGTGGGCGTTCACTGTGTAGTCGGAGTGGCTGAACACGTGCTTCTGGCCGGATGTCTTGTGCAGACGGCCTTCGAACTGCCAGGCCTCAGTGCCATCTACGCGGGGGAACCGGAGTTGAGATTTCCCGACTGCATACGGGTTGCCCCACTTGGAACCTCGGCCGACGTAGACAGCGCCTTCCGGCATCCTCCAGCCCTTGGTCCGCTTCCGCTGGACACGTATCGGGCTCATGCGGCGTCTGCCCGGTGGGTGATGTGTTCGCGAATCATGGCGGGCTGGAACCCGGACCAGACTTCGTCGCCTTCGATGGCGGAGGCGATGACGACGGGCATCTCGCGGCGGTTGAGCGTCTCGGTGACGTACGCGTATGCGGTGGCGTCTTCTTCGACGTTGACGGCGGTGTAATTCACGTGCTCGCGGTCGAGGACCATCTTGGTCATGTCGCACCAGCGGCAGTCGTTCTTGGTGTAGATGACCACGGCGACGCCGTCGCGGGTCTGGATGTCTTGGGCGTGGTTCATGGGTTTCCTTCGGGTGTGTGCGGCGCCCGGACGGGGGGAGTGTCCGGGCGCCGGCGGGCATGAAAAAAGCCGCGCTGTGGCGGCTTGTGTTGGTGGTGCGAGATTTTGTGCGCCGGGTTTGGCGCCGAGATCCGCTGTGGTCTTTAGCGACGCAAGGGACTGGATATAGGCGAGGGCGTTGGGACCTGCTTTAGGGCTGTTCCTGGGCGGCCATGAACGCCGCTTCGTTGGTCAGGAATCAGGCTGGTCGTGAAGCGCCGACCCTGGCGGAGCCCGCAGCCCCGCTTGTTGACCCCCATAGCGGGCGACTGACCTTTGCGTACCATTAAGATGGGGGCCTGTGACGGGGAGGAATATCTGTCATGCCGTTCGTCAATTACTACGAAATACTTGGGATAGAGCGCGGGGCCGGCGCCGCGACAATCACGCAGGCTGCTAAGCAGAAACGTGCAGATTGGCTGGACGGACAAAGCGATCCGGTTGCCGCGACGCGAGTTCTTGCCGAGGCTGAGGTAACGCTACTCGATCCGATTAAGCGAGCTGACTTTGACCGGCAGCTGGCTGCTCATGAATCAACTCCGGAGCGGACCTTCGCGGATGCCGTGGCCAGCGAACGAGACTGGGTCGTGATCGCGCGAGAGTACTTGGAATCCGGTACGGCGTCACAGGCCAACTACGCTGCCCGGGAGGCGACGACGCAGCGACCCGAGAACCCCGAAGCTTGGTATATACGTGGCGTGACTTCGACAATGCTCGGCAACGCAAGGGACGCTGAGTTTGAGCTGGGTGAGGCCGCCCGCCTCGATCCGTATGAGGCCTCTTACCATTGCACGCTTGGAGATACATATCGCGCGAATGGCGACCATGCCGGCGCCTTGAGGTCCTATCAACGAGCCAGCGACCTGGAACCGGAAAGCCTCTTCTATCAATCGCGTATCGGGGTCGCGCTAAACAATTTGGACCGAGTACCAGAGGCCCTTACCGTCTTCAAGCTGGTCCACGAGGCTGAGCCGGACAACGAACTGTATAAGGGCTATTACGGTCTGGCCCTCATGTCGACCGCGCAGCAGCAATGGTCTCAGCACGGTGATGGAACGAGCTCCATCCTCACTAAATCGCAGCTTGACGTGTCGCGCGAGAGCCTGCGGGCAGTTGCTGACCTTAAATGCTCCGACCCCACAGCCCGGGAGCAGATTGATGAGTTCAAAAATTTCGTGAATCTGGCCGAACGAAAGAAGTGGCACCGGACTAGACACACCCTTCTGTACATGTTCCTTTTCTTCCTGCCACTGTTCCTGATGTTTCGCGCGATCGACGTGCCAAATTTCATCATCGCCCTTGCTCTTTTTGGCCTTGTCTTGATTGTGTTCGTCAAGCGCCACCATATGCCCAACTGGAAATGGGACAGCCGGCACGTCCCCAACTTCGTCCGAACCTCAGGACTCCAGTGATCGGGCGAGCAACGAGATAAATTAGCCCCGTCCTTCTCCCTTTCACCGCGTGCCGGGCGCTGAGCGCACACCTGCCTCACTCCCGGACGCTTCCAGTTCCCGGACCGGTGCCCGAGTGAACTGCATGGCCCCCGACGTCGACACGCGGAGGGGCGGTCCACGTACACAATCAAGGCCTACCCAAGACAAAACAGCGTGACCATCGCCAGGAAGCTTGAGAGCTGGCAAAGTACGTGAAACAGGAAGCTCCCGATTGGGGTGTGAACGCCAGCAGCCAAAGCTACGGGGTCGAAAGCCCCGGGGAGGCTTCACCGGACCTGACTTCGCCACCGCGGATCGCCCGGGGTGAAGCGCAGCTCCGGGTCGTTAGTGAGGTTGCCGACCACGGTCACTCCCGAGGTTCATGCTCGCACCGTCCCGTCTTCGATGATGATGCCGCGGCCGTCGCCGTCTCCGACCATTTCGATCCAGACTTGGAAGTCGTGCTCGCGGGCGACAGCTTCCACGAGTGCGAGGTTGTCAGCGTCGAGTAGGGAGCCGTCGGCGATGCGGATGACGCGGAGCTTGGGGTTGAGCGCGATGGCCATGGCGAGGGAGACACGGAGCTGTTCGGCGCCGGATGACTGCTTGAACGGGATGCCCTGGTAGGTGACGCCGGTTTCGTCGAAACCGAGGCCTTCGATGGGGAAGTTCGCTGCGGCGAGCCCGTCGGCCTTCTGCTTGTCGATCTCGGCGATGGCTTCGCTGAGCTCTGCGGCTTCTTGCTGGACGATGGTCAGTTCTGCGCGCACCTTCTCGCCGGCCTTGTGGAGGCGTACCGCGGCGTTGACCGTCTCGGCGCCGTCGATCTTCGCCTGGATGGCGTCGAGGTCCACCTTGGGTGGAGCGGTGTCGGTGCGCTTCTGGGCGATCTCCAGCTGGATCTCGGCGTCGGCGAGCTCTCGCTTGAGGCGCTCGACCTTTTCGGCCCAGCCGTCGCAAGCCGTGCGGGCGACGTCAATGTTGTGGTTGAGTGTCTGGCCATCGCGGTACTCGGCGATCAATGCGGAGACGCTGACTTCTTCGTCGGGCAGGTCGGCCGGCTTGGCGATGTACTCAGTGGCGCGGGCGGTGAGCTCCTTGACCTTGCGGTTGGCGTCGGAGCGGCGTTCGAAGATGTCCTTGCGCTCGGCGGCCAGCTTGTCGAGGTCGAACGGGAGGTCTACAAGGTCCAGCACGGTGGCGAGCTGGTCGCGGTCGGACTGCTGGGTGAAGGCCAGCGGGTCGAGGGACAGCTTGCCGAGCAGGTCGTCCAGCTTGGCCTGACCTTTGGGGTAGACGGCGCCGTCGATCGACTTGACGGTCAGTGTGGATCCGGAGGCGGTGAATCGGCGGGTGACGATCAGCTCTTCAGTCTCCAGAACGATCTCGGCGCGCTCTTCGCCGTCGCGGATGGGCTTCGGGGTGGTCTTTGCATTCACGCCGCCCAGGGCCGCGGTGATGCTGTCGAGCATGGATGTCTTGCCCTGCCCGTTCTTGCCTGCCACGATGACGAGGTTGCCGTCCGGATCCGGGACGATCTCCGCAGCGCTGACGCGCTTGTAGTTGGTGGTCGCGAGTCGAATGATCTTGGTCATGCGGTTTCCTTTGCGGTGGTGTTGACGTAGTCGGTGATGTGCTGGGGTGCGCCTTGTTCGGTGAGCCAGGCTAGGTAGTCGGGGACGGTTCCCTCGGCGATGGCCTTCGCAGTGTCGGCCCTGACCTTGTCGTTGATCGTTGGTGGGCTAGATGGTGCAGCGGTCGGTGCAGCGTCAGGCAAGGGCTGGACGTGGAACGGTTTCCGTTTGCCACGGGTGATCATGAGGGAGACGCTGAGGCGCTTCGGGATGTGGGACATTGCCGCAATTTCGATGCCGCCGACTTGATCGCCGCCAAATTTGATTTCGGGGTTGCGAAACAGTGCGAGACGGCGGCCGCTGTACGTGTCGCCGTCAGATCCCCAGCCTTGGACGAGTACGCGGCGCATGCTCTTGGAGGGCTTGTAGGGTCGGCCGGGGAACTCTGCCAGGAGGATCGATACCGGCTGCTCAGCGTTGCCGGCCCGGACTTCGGTGATGGTCACGGTTACGGGCCCGGTGATCAGATCATCGGAGTTGAGTTGGTCGGACTTTGGCGTGATGGATTGGGTTAGGTCCATGGGGATACCTCCAATTCGATGTCGTTGGGAATGCCGAGTAGGTCTTCGGCTTTGTAGAAGGCCCAATTGGGGATGCTGACTGGTTCGACTCTTGGGTACCCGGGCCAGTTGCCAGACTCGATGCATTCGCGGTATATGCGTTTGGCTCGATCGTTGAGTTGCCGGCCGATGTCGATTGATGCGTCGTCGAGCTCAACTACGGAGACGAGATAGGGTTCGGTTTTCTCGACCAGGACGAAGCGGAAGGGGAGCTCTTCGCCTGTGGCTTGTTTGACGCCGTCGATGTAGTGTCCGGCTGACTGGTGGTAGCCGTAGTCTGCTGCGACTTTGCCGAACTCGTTGGGGTCTGCGTCGCGACCGGTTTTGAGGTCCACGAGCACGCTCGGCTGCCAGGCGTCGGGCCGGCATTTGAGTGTCTGGCCGTCTTCTTCCCAGAACACTGACTCTTCGGGGCGGTGGCCGGTGAATAGTTGACGGGCTTCGGGGTGGGCCATGACTGAGTCGCGCATGCCGACGATGCCAGCCCATTCCTTCGGGGTAACCGGGATCAGGCCCTCTGCTTTGGCTTCGTTGGCGGGGATAGTCCATTTGTTGCCGCGCTTGTCTTCGACGTCGATGACACGGTGCCTGGTTTTGTCCTCTTCGAGGATGAGGCTGTGGGCGAGTGTGCCGATGTCGTAGACGTCCTTGTGGACTGGGTGCTCTGATTCCCATTTCCAGTGGGCAGGTGTGCGGGTGGCCAGCGTCTTCAACGACGTCGAGCCGAGCGCTGGGTCTCGGTGATACTCCTCGTTGGGAATGCCTTCGTATATCCCGGCTTCGTAAGCCATAGGCCCTCCTTTTGGGCATGAAAAAGGCCCCTGGTGGGGGCCTTGGGTTCAGGTTTCGTTGCAGCCCGTTGACTGCACTACTCGATGGTGTCGCTCACGGGGTTTTCTTTGTTTGTGCTGCGGCCAGCTCAGGAAGGGCCCTCTCTACTACGTCAACGGTTTGTCTTACAAGGCCAGCTGCTGTGGTAATCCAATCTTGGGCGGATGCGACCATGTAGTTCCTTGCGAACGGGTCGAGCTCGCGCCAGACCTTGAGAAGGTTGGCGTTCCCGTGGAACATGCTGCCATTGATGACAATCTCTGCGGCCTGGGCGTTCGAAGTGATCGAGAGACCTCCCTCGTCCTCCTGAGTCACGAACTGCGCCTTGTTCGAACCCCGCCATTCTTTGACGGCGTCTTGAATGCGTTGAACATCCGGCCGGAGCCACTCGTGGTTTTTCCCCATAATCTTGAGTACCTTCGTAATGCTCGTGGCCTCGTCTTCCAGAATCGCCAACTTGCGCACGTAAGTGGCTAGCTCGACCCAAGGAGCTGACTCCGGACTGTCCCATCCAAAGTCCATTCCCCCTCCTGCAAAGAACGTCACATTCAAGGCCATTGGTTGAGGGGCGAGTGCCAGAGGGTGGTTTATCACGTCCTGCGCCAGGTAGTGGAAGTCATCGAGGATTTCGCTATCTGTTCGCGGCATTTCGTTGTTTCGGCGGCTCATGAGTCCGATCCTATGCTCCCGTGGTGTCGGCAGGGGGTGCGGTGACTATTCCCCGGAGCCCAGCGTGAGCTGGGCGGTCATGGTGCCGGGCTATTAATTGTTCTCCCTGTTCTCCGCGCACTGGAAAACGCGGGGTGGTTTGTTTGTGGGTAATCGGGCGTTTAGGGCTTTTCGGCCGTAACTCTGCATAGTGGGCGGCTAGTTTAGGGTTCTGGGCGGAAACCTGAACAGCTGGGAGGTTTCACTGGATTCACCAGTTTCACCGGGTTTCACCCGTGGCCGGTTTGCGGTTCCCCTGTGCAGCAGCATCGGTGGGCGCCGCCGGATTCGTTGTACGTGATGGCCTGGCATTTGGCGTCGTGCCAGTGGCGGCAGTGTGGGCAATACCGGATCATTGGCCGCACCTGGGGCAGGTCGTCCGCTCGACGTGCGCTCCCTCGGCGATGCACTTACGCAGGCGGCGCGTGAGGATGGCCGCGGCCAGCTTCTCGCCGTCCGACTTGGGGTCAGCCATGGCCGTGCCAAGCCTTGAGTTCCGCTTCGGTCATGAACGGGTTCCGGGCGGTGCTCGTGCCGAAGTATCCGTCAGTGTTGCCCTTGAGCTGCCCGTCCTGCCACACGGACATGAGCGCGTTGAGCATCCATTCCGGCGTCCATGCCGCCTGCTCGTTTTCCATGGCCTCGATGTCCGCCTTGATGGACTCAATGCTCACGAACTCGGGCAGGTTCGGGTCTGGTTTCGAATCACTCATCCGTGGTCCTTCCTCTTGAGACTGTCGGCACGGTCCTGGTCGAGCCGCCTCGTTCTCTGGACATGAGCCCGACACGGCCTAGGGTGTTGTCATGGATTCTGGGGGAACCTTCAGGCGCGGTGAGTCTCGTCATCCGGAGTGGGATCTGATGTACCGCAAGGGCCTGACGGTCGGGCGTATCGCAGCCGTCTGTGGGGCCCTGCCACAAACAGTGGGCAGTCACATCCGCACCCAGCGGGCGGCGGCCCCTGAGATGGCGGCTGAGCACCTGGCTAACCGTCCTACCAAAAGGCCGCGGCCGCCGGGCGCTGCTTGGCGTTTGAGCCTTGAGGCCCTGGCCAAGTTCCGGGAGTCGGCCGGACGGTACCCGACGTCGCATAACCGTGATCCGGTCAATCGGAGGCTGGCCAACTGGCTGTCGATTCAACGGCGAGCGGCCCGTGCCGGGCGCCTCGACGATGAGCGACTCAGGTTGCTGGCGGTGCTCCCAGGCTGGGATGTGGACCAGCGTTCCACCGAGGAGGCCGAGCGGTGGCGGAACAGGCTCGAGGAGCTTCGGATGTTCAAGGCCTCGGAGGGTCGATGGCCTCAGTTCCGCCGACCGGTCGGTGAGGACGAACGCGTCCTCGGTGTCTGGCTTCATAGCCAGCGGCTGGCGTTTGGCGGTGGCCGGCTCGATGCGGAGGCCCTGCGGCTGCTGGACGTGACGATCCCGGGGTGGAACGCCTGGCGCGTCAAGCACTTGGCGAAGATTGCCCTGGACGCATAGCCCGCTCATGCCCTCATCCGGAACTGGTAGTGCCGGCGCGGGACCAACTGCTCACCGAACCAGCAGGCAAGGCGCCGGCGGAACGTCCACCGAGCCGCCCTCATACCAACAGCTCCCATGCTGTGACGTGACGGCGCACCATCTGCATGCTGTAGCCATACTCTTCTGCGTAGGCTCGGAAGTCCTCCTCGTCGGTCCACGATTCGCCGTCTTCATCAGTGAACTCCAGATCGGAACGCTTGTGGTCCAACCCAAACTCGGCGTGGTCTGCCTTTACATAGCCTCGGATCATCAGGGCGCTGGCGATGTCTTCGTAGACCAGGTCTCCGCCCTCGAAAACCTCCTGTAGGTCTTCGGCGAACTCGTCGCGGGCGGTGGTTGTGGTGGTCATGCGGTCCTTCTTTCGGTGGTGGCGAGCAGTTGGCGCAGGTTTCGGGTGATGCGTCGACGGATTCGAGGGCGGTCACGGTGGCCTCAGCAGAAGCCAGGGCCGCGGCGATGGTGGCGGGGTCGATCATCCGCCGTACCTGCTCTCGAGTCGGTGTTCTTCCCACTGGCCCTCGGCGTACGCGTCCGCCTGGTCCTGCGCGATCGCGGCCAGGCACTCCATGCACTCGTCGCAGTCGCCGTCCTCGCACTGATCCACATCAGTTGGCGGCTCCATCGCTTCCCATGCACGCTGGGCGGACTCGAAACCCGGGATCTGGCTCATCGCTTCTCCTCATATTTCCTTCGCGACACCGCTCGGCATCTTCGGCAGTCACGGCCACCCGCCGGCTTGCGGTAGGTATTGTCGGGGCTGTATTCATGGCCCTGAGGGCAATGTGTCTTCTTGGCGCTGTGATGGGAGCCGTGAGCGACCGCGTCCAGGTTGTTCTCACTCCTGGTTCCGTATCTCAGGTTTGCGCGGCGGTTGTCCGATTTCAGCCCGTTGCCGTGCAGGACTTCCATCCCGGCCGGGCAGGGCCCCTCCGTCGCTTCCATTACGAGGATGTGGACGGCCTTCGGTGTGCGCTGGCTGCCTCGATAGAGACCGACCCTGTGGTAGCCCTTCGGGGTGACATTCAGGGTAAGCGTCTTGCCCTTGATTCTCTGGCCCTTAGTGGTGGTCCGATCCAGGCTGCGCACTTCGCCACAGGTGGACACCTCATACATGCCTTCCCAGCCGGGAATCGGGAACCATTCGACCTCACTCATTTCCCCTCGCATTCAATGCAGTCAGAGGCGGGACCATGTAGAAGGTGATATTCGTCAGCGCGGTCGAGGTTGCGCAGGTACAGCGCGTAGACACCGAGGCCTATACACGCGACGAGACAGACGATGAATGAAGCGTTCATGCTGCGTGCTCCTTTGTGACTTTGCGCGTCCAGGTCTTCAACGACCCGTTCTTGCGCGACTTGGACTTAGATACGGTGCTGTTGACCGATTCGATGTAGCCGAGGTTGCGGGCCGCGGCGAACGCCATGCCCGGCGCATTCTGATGCGGCGCCGGCCTCATCTCGCGGCGCAGATCATCGGCAGTGAATTCCTCCACCGAGAGGGACAGCCCGAGAATCGTTGCGACGGCGTCCTCGTGCCATTGCTCGTGGGAGTCCTCAAGGACTGCGGACTTCATGCTGCATCCGCCAGTCGGCGTGCAGCTGCTGCCTGGTTCTGCTTGGCGCGTTCGTTCATGACGTTGTCGGTGGCTTCTTCGCCGGTGGGGTCAGAGATCTGACGGAAGTAGTCCTCAACAGTGAGGCGCCAACCCTCTGGCATGGATTCGTGCTGCTTCTGCATGCGGCGGGCGGTCTTTTTCATCTCGGAGAACGTGACAGTGATGCCGTGCTGTGCGTTGTAGGTGGCGAGTTTGGACAGGTAATCAGTGTTTGAGGGCACGTCGAATGGCCCCTATCTTCCGGCAGTGGAACACCGGAGTAGTGGTGGAAACAGTTGGGTGTGCCCAGATGCGGGCGAACGGTGGTGCGAGCCTGTTAGGCGGAGCGGAGGAGTCGCTCGATGTTCTTGCGTTGTGTCCGCGGCTTCAGGGGCGCGGCCGGTGTTGCGGTGATGATCTGGTAGTGCTCGTCAGTGAATCGGTAGAGCCGGCCTATCTTGCTGTGTGGCCATTTGCGGGCCCGGCACATGCGGTGCACGGTCTCGACCGAAACATCTAGTTTTGCGGCGAGGTCGCCCGCTGACATCAGTGTTTCGTCGGCGTCCATGATTACGCTGCGTCCTGGTCGTTGACGACGGTGACGAGCTCATCCATGCGGACGGGGAAGTTGGTTACTACGTTGGCGATGAACCCGGGGCCGGGCTGTGACTGGCCGTGTCGGATGCGGGAAAGGGTGCCACCGTCGACGCCTATCTGTTCGGCGAACACGCCCCAAGGCTGCCCGCCGCGGAGACGTTCCAGCGTCTCGTGGTTGATTGTGAGTCGTGCCATCAGGTCGAACCTTTCATAGGGTTGCTGTGGTCCAACTTGGGATTGTGCAACCGCAACTTGCGAATGACATGACTGTAATTCGGTACTTGTGCATGCGCAAGTAGAGATTGGGTTGTGAATTAACAATCGACGCTTGCGACTGGCCAAGTTCCGCAAGATGGCGCGGATTTTCGGTACTCAGAAAATTTCCCGGACTACTTGTTTTGGCGCCGATTGGGGACTCGATCGTGTTGTGGTTGGGCCACCGCAAGAGCCCCGGATGCCAGCTAGTAGCGTCCAAGAAAATTGACGACTTGCGTCCATGCAAACTAGATTTGTGTTCATGCAAAGCAAGCAGACGCGATGGTACGAGTACGTTCGCCGGGTGACCGAAGGTATGTCCGCCAAAGAAGTAGCGGAACGAGCAGGCTTCGACCAATCAGCCATGACGCGATGGAAAAACGGCATGAACGCCGACCCGAAGTTCGTCGTGCAGTTCGCCCGGGCCTTCCATCAAAACGTGCTCTTGGCTCTTGCTGAAGCCGAGCTGATCTCCGATAAAGAAGCAGACCTGCACGAAGTGCGCATGGGCCTCGAAGACATCAGCACTCACATGCTCCTAGAAGAGCTGGCTCGTCGGATCGACAATTCGCCAGGCCGCACCGCTCACGGTGCCGGCCTAAGCGAAGATCCGGACTACTCCAAATTGTCGGACCAGGATGGATATGATCTGGCGGCCTACAAGGGGGAGCACAATATTGGACACGACGACATCCCGCACGAACCCTAGAGCGCTAGCGCATCAAATGGGCGTCCGTGTTCGGACTGCCGTCACCCCTCCCGGATGGTGGGGCGCCTACGACCATCGACACCGACTGATCACTCTTCGCCCAGGGCTCGCCCCGATCCAGCTTGAATGCACCCTCATGCACGAGCTGGGGCACGCCCACTATGGACACGTCGGGGTGACGGGCAAGCAGGAGGCGCTCGCAAATCGTTGGGCCGCGCATCGCCTGATCGACTTTGAGATGGTCCTTGAAGCTGCGGCCGCGGAGCAGGCAAGTGTTGCTGTTGCCGCCTCCCTGGGTGTCCTCCCAAGCGTCCTGCAAACGTACCTTCAGACACTCACGAAAGCGCAGCTCCAACGGGTCCGGACAGCCGCTCTCCGACGCGTTGCTTAGGGTCTCCAGAGCATGGGGGATTGAGGTTCACTCAGAGTCGGGTCAGACGACGAAAAGCGCCCCTCGCCATGGACAAGGCGAGGGGCGCTTTTCTTGTTTGATCAGGCTTTGCCATGTTGACGGCGTCAACATATTGAGTTGGGATGGGTTGGCTACACACATGTTCAGTCGTGTCAACTTCCGCGTGATTACCCCGATTTCGGCTACATGACGCGAAACGGTTTGGGGGTTCAAATCCCCCATTCTCCGCCAGAAAGGCCCCTACATCACGCCGATGTAGGGGCCTTTTTCTTTGCCTGTTGACGAGAATGCCGAAAACGTTGACAGGGAACCACCAATATTGCGCGCGCACAAGCTAGACTTGCAGCATGACAATTAACTCGGGGGGCGGTGGGACGGGGCCGGTCGTGCCCTGGACTCGCACTGACGAACTGAATTGGGCTGCTGACCGCGCCGTACTCAGGGACCTCAAGAAGCGCGGCGAGGAACCATCCGAGTGGCTCGCCGGTGAGTACCGCGAGCTCAGTGCACGCCGGAAGGCGGCGGCGCGTGGCTAGCATCCGCGAGAGGCCGAAGGCGGACGGCAGCGTCGCCCACGCCGTGCTCTGGCGCGACTCCGACACCGGCAAGCAGACCTCTTACAACCTGCAGAGCAAGGACGAGGCTCAGCGCTTCAAGCGGCTGGTCGAAGCCAACGGGAACTCGCTGAACGCCGTCGAGCGAATCCTGGAGAAGGTGTCCATTGGCGGGCCAACCGTTGCGGAGAACATGACGCGGCACGTGGAGATGCTCACCCGCGCCGGCCCCGATCAGATCAAGAGGTACGGTGCCGCCATCAAGAACCACTTCGGAGGCAGGCTCGGCAAGCTCCCAGTGGCGGGCGTCGAACACGAGGACATCGTCCTATGGGTCAAATACATGCAGGGCAAGACCTACAAAGACGCGCCTCTCTCGGCCAAGACCATCGCCAACCACCACGGCCTATTGTCCGCCTCCATGGAGACGGCCGTACGCCTGAGGCTCCGCGGTGACAACCCGTGCAAGGGCGTCCAGCTGCCGCGGGATGAGTCCATCAAAGAGAAGATGCACTTCATGACGGCCGCCGAGTCTCTGGCCATCGTCCAGGCGCACCCGCCCCGGTACCAACCGCTCATGGCATTCCTGCGGGGTACTGGCGCCCGGTTCGGAGAGGCTACGGCCCTGCTCGGCCGAGACTTCCAGCTGGACGTCCAGCAGCCCACTGCGCGCATTGAGAAGGCTTGGAAGCGCGACGCCAACGACCGTTTCTACGTCGGCCCCCCGAAGACCAAGAAATCCCGACGCACCGTCAGCCTCTCGCCCTCACTGGTGGCCCTGGTGCGGCCCGCCGTCGAAGCGGCCGGCCCGGAAGGTCTGGTGTTCACGACGTCCTACGGCGGCCCAATCCGGCACTCCACGTTCTACGACTTCTGGGAGGATGCGCTGACGTCGCTCGGCTACGGCAAGTCCGGTGAGCGTCCGCGGATCCACGACATGCGCCATACTCACGCCTCCCTAATGCTGGGTGCAGGCATGAGCCCGTTCGAGCTCTCGAGGCGCCTCGGACACGAGTCGATCCAGACGACCGTGGACCGGTACTCCCACCTCGTGCCTGACGCCCAGTTCAGAGCCGCCGAGATGGCCGAGCGGGCGCTGGAGGCGTAGGCACCTAGGCGTGAAATACGCGACATTAGTGTTCACTAACTAGGTCTTGAGGTTTCCCATGCGTAATATTGTGCTCGAACAGAGCTGTGGAAATGTGCTCAATACTTGTGGATAAGTCGTGGATAAGTTGTGGATGGGGGTTCTGTAGATGCTGGTCAAAGACGCCGCTAAGCAGGCCGCAATAAAGACGCTGGCCGAGCACTGGGACTTTGAGTTCCCGGTCGATCCGGTTGCGATAGCGCAGGCTAAGGGCCTTGAGGTCAGGTTCGCAGAACTGAAGAACAGAATTTCCGGGGCGATTGTTGTCGAGGCCGGAAAAACGCCTCAGATCCTCGTTGAGGCGCGGGAGAACTACGGGCGGCAGATGTTCACCGTCGCCCATGAGCTCGGGCACTACGCTGAGCGCGAGGATGCTGGAGACCACGAGTACTCGTTCATCGAGTCGCGTGGCCGAAAGTACGATCTCCACGAGTTCTATGCCGACGAATTCGCCGGGAACCTGCTTATGCCCGAGGCTGAGTTCAAATCCCAGTACAAGAAACTAAAGTCAGTCAACATGGTCGCAGCCTTCTTCGCCGTGTCCCCAGCGGCGGTGGAGAAGAGGGCCGAACGACTTGGCGTCTGACGTAGGCACGACGAACTTTGACAGCGAAACGGTTGAGAACCTACTCGCTGACGTTGCGCGTGAGGTTGACTCCGTTGACCTCGTTACGGGCCAGCCCGATACCGATGGGCCTTCATCCGTGGAGGAATATGACCGCCAACTCTATGTGGCTGAGTTGGAGCGTCTCAATCAGCAGTCGAACCTGAGGTCCAAGTTCTTCTGGGTAGCGTCATCCCTGGCAAGCTTTGTGATCCTTGCGAGCACCGCGGGAGTTGGGCTGTATGTCATTCTCGCCGGCGCGGATACAGACCCGGTGGTGCTCATAACCTGGATGACAGCGGTAGTCGTCGAGCTGCTCGGAATCCTCAAGATCATCGCCGTCTATCTCTACCCGAACGACGCTGCGAAGAAAGAGTGACCGAGCGGTCGCAGCGCACGACTCATTCTGGTTTAAGTCCCATCACGCAAGATGGATGGCATGACCTACTTCAAGACGCCCTCTGTCGTCGCTGAGGAGCTCGGGCTGCAGGAGGCCACCGTCCGGCGGCTGGCACGCCAGTACCGGACATTTACGCGCGTAGGCCGGCGGGTGATGCTCACGTCGGACGACGTCGAAGCCCTGATCGACAAGATCAGGAATCCGCCGCCGCCGCCCGATTGGTCCGACGATGACGAGCCTGACCCGTTCGCCTGATGGCTGCGGACGCGCTCGGCTGATGGCAGTATGGGCGCATGGCGGACATCATCGAGTTTCTGGAAGCGCGGCTGTCCGAGGACGAGGCTGAGTCTCTGGATTCCTTGGAGCGCGAACCCTGCCCCGAGAGCTGGGCGAACATTATCGCCACTCGGATCCTGCTCGAGTGCGCCGTGAAGCGAAAAATCATCGCTCACTTCAACCGCATCGACTGGGACTACGAACCAGCGGGGGACCAGGACTACATGGAGAAGTTCCTGTTCATCATCGCCGAGCCGTACATGGACCACCCCGACTACCAGCCGGACTGGCGCCAGTAACGGGCCGGACAGTGGTGGTGTTCGAGGCGATCGGCCGGCGCGTCAGAAGCTACGCATGCTCATGCCACCGCACGCCGTCATAGCCTTCTTGGTAGCCGTTGCTTCTCCAACCGCAGGCGGAGTCCCGGCAAATGTAGGTAATGGTGCGTGCTTTGACGAAACCCGTGTGCGAGCCGGACCCTCGCGATGTCTCGATCATTGGGTTCTGGTGCCTGCACTCCGGACACGTTGCATGTTTTTTCCCCATAGTGGAAAAGAGTAACCCGCCCACCGAGTAACCACGAACTCTGAAAATGTGGCTCTGCCCACGTTGTGGAATCAGTGGCTAGCCCCCGCAATGTCAGGCTGGTAGGAACCCGGGGAGCCTGCTGCCCCACCTGATGGAGCGTAAGTTTTCCGGGCAGCGGCGGTAGTCTTCGATGTCCCATTCGGAGTCGGTGACGCGGCGGACGTTCCCGGCGGGGATCCATGCCCAGTGCTTGTGGTCGCCGTCGTCTGCCCAGGCGACGAGGATGTAGGAAGGGTTCCAGCGTTCGGCGACGGCGTAGACGTCCACGGTGCTGCCGCCGGCCAGCGGGACCGTGGCCATGACTTTCGGGTAGTTCCCGTACTCCCACGACCGGGCCTCCTCCGGTGGGTGCCCAGGGTCCGGCCGGAGGTACTCGTAGGTTTCCCCGTCGAGAGTGAACGATGCCATGGCGCAATGGTAGCCGGGACGCAGAACACCCCCGCGCCCGGCCTGGGGGAGGCCATGGGTGCGGGGGCGTTCGTTGGCTCCGCCGCTATTGGGGGTGCGGCGGAACTTTATAAACATATGCACCGGAACATTGCAAGTCAAAGCGTTGTCGCCTGACGATGTCGTACGTACGATGGTTTGAAGGATGTGGCCCGGGGCAACCATTGTCGGGGGCGGGCTGCAGCCGTAACGCAAGAAAAGCCCCCACCCTCCCCGGAGGAAGATGGGGGCATTTCAGTTGGGGCACTTAACCGGTCTTATCGGGACCTAGGATTGTCCCTAGCGTGCGGCCGCTGGGGCCGCTCTCTTGCTGGGGGGAATCATGACGGTTGCACCCGTTACTACCGCTTCGCCGACAACAACCGGGCGTCTGTATGCACTAGATGCCATCCGCGGATTCGCAGTTCTGCTGGTGCTACTGCGCCACGCCTGGTCTGACGTATTCGGCGGTGCTGGAATCGTGGGTGTGGTGATGTTTTTTGCCTTGAGCGGCTACCTCATCACTGGAGTCCTGGAGCGCGATATCGTGAGGCACGGAAAAGTCCTCTACGGTCGCTTCTATGCGCACAGGGCGATACGACTGGTGCCAGCTCTTGTCTTCATGCTGGCGGGCTTTTGCCTCATCGAAGGTCTATGGGACTTGACAGGGGCCAGGAGCGAGCTTGTTCGGACTGTGCTTGTCAGCTTGACCTACACGTCCAACGTGCCGGGGTTAGATCATGGCAGCGACACTCTAGGCCACCTTTGGACCCTTGCAACTGAAGAGCAGTTCTACTTGGTTTGGCCGATCATCATCGCGGTAGCCATCAGATACCGGTCCGCAAAGGCTGCATTGGTTGCCTCTGCCGTAGTTGTGACAGCGCTTTGTGCTGCAACTATCGCCATCGCGGGGGACCAGATCGACCGGGTATATAACCTGCCTACGTCATGGTGCGTAGCCATGGTTATTGGCGCCGCCGCATGGTTCGGCCGGCGTCAGCTAGTCAGCCATAGAGACATCCATATGCGAGCTTGGCGGATACTGCAGGTACTAGCGCCAGCCGGCTTGGTGGCCGTATCTCTCATGCCTGAGATGAAGTCGTGGCCGGCAACTTATCTATTGATTGGTCCGTTAGTTGCCCTGGGCACAGTTGTCCTGATCATAAGTTTTGGCGACACCCGGGGGGTTGGCCCGGCCCTGGCGCGGCCTCTCGTCAGACTAGGCGGGATATCCTACGCTGCGTACTTGTGGAACTATCCGATCAGTCATTGGATGGGCACACCTCCCCTCCCGTTTCTTGGAGGACTGGCGTCTATTGTGCTCACGATCCTCGCGGCCAGCGCCAGTTGGTTGCTTGTAGAAAAACCGATGCAGCGAGTTCGCGGTTTGTTCGATGCTCGGAGCTCTCGCGTCTCATGATTGAAGTAGCGGCGGAGTTGGCTGCGCAACGCCCGGTCTTTCCTTGCCCTAGACTCTGGGCATGGGGAAATCTTCTTTCAGGCGACGTATCGCCCTGTCCGCAGTCGCTGCCGTCGTCATCCTGGGCGGGACCGGGGCCGCTGGGCTGGCGATCAAAGAGCAAGTCGCGGACGCGCAGTACTGCCAGAAGATCACTTCGTTCATTGAGGCGAATGGCCCGGTGATCCACACTGCCAGCGGCTCCCCGCGAGTGGCCATCATCGGAGACTCCTACTCTGCCGGTGACGGGCTGACGGATCGGACACAGGGCTGGTCGTACCGAATCGGTCAGGCCGAGGGCTGGGACTCCAGCGTTGCGGGCGTAGGAATGACGGGCTACGTGAATCGGGGCTACTGCGGCAACCAGTCGTTCGGGGAGCGGATCGCGCAAGTTTCGCGGCTGCACCCGGACACTCTCATCATCCAGGGCGGTCTCAACGACTGGGAAGCGCCCGAAAAGGACATCGAACTTGCCGCCGGGATGCTGCTCGACCAGATTGCCGATGTGAAGACGGTTGTTATGGTCGGGCCCACGAATTCTCCGGCACGCGACAACCTTGACCGGGTTGACCGCGCCCTGTCTGCGGCAGCAGCCAAGCATAACCGTCAGTACGTGTCCGCGCTCGGGTGGGACCTGGACTTCCTGCCTGACCGGCTGCACCTGACGCCGGCAGGCCACGCGGACTTTGCTGCCCGCGTGGCTGCCGCCGCCAGAATTGCACCTTAGGGTTAGGGAATCGTGGACGGCGCCGTGTAAGTGTCGCCGTAGTAGCGGCCCCCGGAAGTCAAAACTTCTTTGGTGAACTGAGCACTGTCGAGCGCATCGACTTGCCCGTACGTCCGTCCACTAATGGTGAGGTCTTCCAAGTACGTGCGATAGTGGATTTCAGACGGGTTGCCGTTGCCCGATGCTGTCGGGAATATCTCCACCCGCCGCCCGGCGCTGAACGCCTTACCGTACTTGGCGGTGACTACTTCGGCCGCGGTCTTGGCGACGGTACCGCCATTCCCGTTGACCGCGATGTTGGTGCGGACAGGGACGGGCGTTGCAAGCGCGTTGTACGTCGTGTCCCCGGTGTAGTGGACGGTCGCGGACGGGTTGCGCGAGTACCCCAACCTGCGGGCGTCCGTGGGGTAGTTGGCCGTGCTGCGGCTGGCGATGAAAAGGCAGTCCGTCGCGCTGGCTGTGGCGTTCGCCGAGATCGCCATGTACGAGGAGTACGAGGAGTTCACATCTGACGCCTTGCGCGTCGTCAATCCCCAGTACGACGCGAAATAGATGTGCGTGGGGTTGCTGATGATGTGCTGGATCACCGACGCGGGGAACTGGATCCCGGCATACTCTCCGGATACGATGCCCGTGGCGGTGACGATTGCATGAAGTCCGCCCCTGCCAGTCCGCTCGATCTTTCCCTTGGCGCCGGTCAGGCCAGCCATCTCGAACAGCCCAGCTAGGTTCGCGGTGCTTGCCCCAGTTAGGGCTGCAGCTTCGACCGCGGCGACGTTGGGAATAGCCGCCCCGCTCCCTGGGACGCCTACTACCGGGTTCAAGGGGTGCCCCAACTCGTATAACGCCAAGGACCCGGCTGCGAGCATCGGATCATTACGCAGGATGGGCAAGGTTGTGTCCGTGAAGGCGACACCAAGATTCAGACGCAAACCGCTCACAGCAGCCAGCCTTTCGAGTTGAGTTGTTCGTACACTTTCGCGGCGACTTTCGCGGCGGTCCCGGCAGAGTAGTGTGTTGAGTCGCCAGCGACCATGATCGACGGAGGGAGCGTGTCAGCCCCGATCTTCACCAGGTCGTCAGCAGTCGGCGTGATGCCCTGGTCGTAGATGCACTGAGCCACCAGGTAGTTCCGGAGGTCGTAGAAGTTTTCCGGGTACAGCTTCTTCAACGCCGCGTTTATGGCCGTGACGGTGTTGTATCCCGCGGACCCGGACAGTTCCCCAGTGGTGGTGGTGGTGCCCACGAGTAGGCAGCGGGGGTTGGCGGCGGCCAATCGGTCCACCATGGCAGCAGTTGCCTCCACCACGCGGTTGGCCTCGCTCCCGGCAGGGGACGAATAGCCGATGTCATTGCGACCCGCGAAAACGACGCTGACATTGCTCTTGTAGGTTTCCCCCGGCGTGGAGATCACCTGGACCTTACCTGCCGCGGCGACCGCGCTTCCCGAGGCTGTACGGATGAAAGTCAGGTCCGTTGCCGAGGTTCGGGTGAGGGTCCCGTCAACTCCTGCGATTGATACGGCGCATGACCATGAACGATCAAGCCGCCATGCGATGAGCTGAGAGGTTGTGACGGTCACGGCCCCGGATGCCGGGATCGATCCGCCTGAGACGGTGACCATCAGCACTAGACCGCCCTGTCGAAGCGCGATTTCGTCCGCGGACTGACCAGCCTTGCCGCCGTTGTAGGTGGTGCCGTTGGTGTAGAGGGAGTCCAGCACGGCGGGCCATGACTGCGTTGCAGGGTTCACGTCGGCATAGGGCCAGCCCTCAGTGAGGGAGTCTCCCCAGCAAGCGATCACGGCCCCATCGGAAGCGGCGGGGAGGACATTTCCCACCCGGTCCCGAACGGTAAGTCCACGGTTGGTTTGGATCTTTCCGTCCCGGTAGCTGGATGCGAGTGGGACCCGTTGCGCGAGCGAGGGCGCCAGCTTGACCTCTGTCACAGCCCCGTCGTTGAGCATCCCGCCCAGTCCGGCTGCCTGGAGCATTAGAAGTGTCTGGGCTGTCGGTCGCCCGTCAGGCCCGATCTGAATCCATGACTGCCGGCCAAGGGAGTCCACGATTGCGTAGACAGGGCCAGATGATTCGGGGAGAGGCTGAGGCAGCGCGGGTAGGAGCGCCCCGACGCCCGGAGCGACGGATGCGGCTAGGATGCCAGTCGAGTGCGCTGTGGGGCGCCCATCCGCGCCGATCTCTACCCATGACCGGCGTCCGTCCTTGTCCGTGATCGAGTAGACGGCATCTTGGGAGAAGGTGGCGCTTGGGGCGGCAGACTCAATGGCCCCGAGTCGCCCGTCCTGCTCAGCGTTCTTGGCGGCAGCATCGGTTTTCGTTTCGGCCTGCACCCATGCGGACCAGGTGCCCGCTGCCGCGTCAACGGCTTCGCGCCATAAGAGGGCAGTCCCGGACGTTACCCGGTGGACCACGGACAGGGAGTTCCCGGAGCCGCGCTGGACTTCGAGGACGCAGGTGCCACTGAGCCCCGCCGGGGCGTTGGGGTACGTGTTGGCGCCTAGCAGGCTGTACGCGCCGACGTGCTGGGGGCCAAGGAGCGTGTTGAAGTCTGTGCCGTTGGCCAGCGAGCCACGGGAGAGCGGGACAAACTGGTTAGGCAGGTCCGCGAGGGCGGCGTCCTGCTCCGTGTTCTTCGCCTCGATCAGGCTTAGGCGTCCGCGGTCTTCCTGGTGCCGGTCCTCCGCCTTTTGCGCGTTGGCGGCAATGACATTGTCACCGTTGCGGAGCGGATCGTTGCCGTCCGGTTTCTGGAACCCGAGCGCGGTTGTTTCGATAGCCATGTGGCGTCTCCTTGGGGCATGAAAATGGCGCCCCAAGGGGACGCCGCGGGTGGTTGGCTGAAGGGTCAGGCGGAATGGGAAAGTTAGGCGGCGCCCGCTTCGTGCTTGCCGTCATTGCCGGGAAGGATGGCGGCTTCAATTGCGGGGGCGACGCCGGTCGGTTTCCATAGCGCCTTGTAAGCGTTCGCCGCGACTACGAAGACGACCAGCACGGCGGTGACAAGGCCGACGGCGCTGAAGATCCCGTTCAGCCAGGCCGTCACGGCGGCGACGACGAGATAGAACAGGAACGCGGTAACCGACTTTCGCCGGGCCGACCATGCGGCCTGTTGAATGACGGCAATGACGAGCGGGCTGAAGAAGCCGACGGCCATCAGCCAGAGCGCGACCGGGCCGAGCGCGGACAGGGTCGACAGGGTTGCCGCGTCCATCATTTGCCACCCTCTTCTTCGGTGGCATGCTGCGCGGTGATCGCGGAGATCCCGGCGCGCAGCTCGGCGCGGAAGTCGTCGATGGATCGGTTGGTGTTCTGGTTGTCGGTCTTCTGCGTGAAGACGGACAGCTTGTAGACGGCGTCTTCGATCAGCTCGCCGATCGCGTTGACGGTCGCGACGCTGTTCGCCCGTACTTCGAGTACGGTCGTTTTGCGTTCGGCGATCGCGAAGCCTTCGATCTTTTCGAGGTCGTCTTTATCGAGGGTAGCCATGCGCTTTTCTCCTAGCGTGGTGATGATGGTTGCGGGGGCGGGGGTGGTGACGCGGGGCCGCAGGTAGCCGAGCAGGCCCCGCTTCGTGAGGTGCTGCAGGATCGTCGGGCCGGTCGACTCGGTCGAGTAGCCGGGCAACCAGGGGCGGGCCGCGGAACTGTTCTGGCTGATGCACAGCAC
>NZ_CAKKMF010000045.1 GCF_918697925.1 Arthrobacter sp. Bi26 | reverse complement strand
GGGCGGGCGGGGTCGGCTGTGGCCTCCGTCACTCTGGTTGCAATAGTATGCACTTGATTCAGCGTCCGTCAATGTAAGTGCAAAATAAAATGGCGGCGAAGGTGACTGGCATGATGGAGTCGTGATGAGCGAGCGGCCGGCCTCCCTACCCGGCATGGACCCGGACGTGGCCATCGACTTTCCGCGGCCTTTGAAGGGGCCGTCCACCCAGCACCAGCTGCTCACCCTGCTGGTTGACTACTGGTTCAAGAGCGAGGAATGGCTGCCGTCCCGGCTCATCGCTGCCCTGGCCGCGGGTCTGGGAATTACGGCCTCGGCGTCGGCGACGGCGCTGAGCCGCCTGGCGTCCCGGGGCGTGCTCGAACAATCCAGTGCCGGGCGTACGTCGCGCTACCGCATCACCCAGGGCGCGCGCAACCGGCTCCGTCACGGCCTCGAGCAGGTCTCCGTCTTCGGCGAACAGTCCCGCCAATGGGACGGCCACTGGACCGTCATCGCGTTTTCGATTCCGGAGACGTCGCGGGATGTCCGCGAGATGTTCCGCTCACGCCTGCGGTGGCGCGGATTCGCGCCGCTGTTCGGGGCGCTGTGGGTCTCTCCGCGCGACCACTCCGAGGAACTCGAAAAAACCTGCAAGGGCTATGGCGTGGACGACTACGTCATCTTCCGAACCGCTGAATCCAGCCTCCGCGGCAAACGGCTCGTGGAGGCCTGGTCACCGCAGGAGTTCAGGGAACAATACCGGCCCTTTACCGAAAAATTCACGCCCTGGGCTGAACGCCTCGACGCCGGAACGGTCAGCCCGGCGGAGGCCTTCAGGGTCAGGACTGAACTGATGGATGCGTGGCGGGCGTTCCCCTGGAGTGACCCGGATCTTCCCGCCGAGCTCCTGCCGGAGGCCTGGCCGCGGACAGAGGCCAGGGAACTCCTTGTCCGCCTCTACGACGGGCTCGCCGACGCTGCCACTGCCTACGTCGAGGAAATCGTGGCCCGGGAAGCCCCCGAGCTGGCGGGTACGGCGCGGGCGCTGTCGGTGACACCCGGGCTCTGACCCGGACTGGTATTCGGGCTGTGATCCGGTCCGGGCGGCGGCCCCCGAACTTAGTGGAACGTGCCTAGTGGATCGCCGCCAGCAGGATGCCGACGCCGACAAAGAGCCCTCCGAATGTCCGGTTCAGCACTTTCTGTCCGCCGGCGTCGCGGGTGAAGCGCTGGAAGGACCGGGCCGCCGCCGCGAAGAAGAACCACATGACGAGGACGTCGATCACGATCACTGTGGCGGCCAGGACCACGTACTGCGGCAGCAGCGGCTGCTCCGGCCGGATGAACTGGGGCATGAAGGCCAGGAAGAAGACCACGGCTTTGGGGTTGAGCAGGTTGACCCACAGGCCGCGGCGGAACATGGAGAGGCCCGGTTCGTTGCGCAGGGCGGCGGCCTTCTCCTGGTCCAGATCCGGCTTGTGCAGGAACTGCCGGATGCCCAGGTAGACCAGGTAGGCGGCGCCGGCGTAGCGGATCACGTTGAAGGCGACCGGTGAGCTCGCCACGAGCACCCCGACGCCGAGGGCCACGATCAGGATGTGCACTACGAGGGCGGCCTGCTGGCCCAGGATGCCCCAGAGGGAACGGCGGAATCCCGAGTTCAGGGAATTGCTCATCGTGTTGATGGCGCCCGCGCCGGGAGTGAAGCTGATCAGGACGCCGGCGCCGGCCAGGGCCAGCCAAAGGGAGGGTTGCACCCGCCAAGTTTACGGTCCAGGCCGCCGCCGGCCTGATTGATGACGGGAGTCAGTCGCGGCGGAGGCCGTAGCTGAGGATCATGTTGCCTTTGCTGGTCTGCTGGGACGACTGCAGCTCCAGCCGGGTGAGGGGATCGCCGTCGTTGAACAAACGCCGCCCGCTGCCCGCGATCACGGGATGGACGATCAGCATCAATGTGTCGAGCAGCCCGGCGAACAGCAGCTGGTGGACCAGAGAGATGCTGCTGAAGATCCCTATTTCGCCGCCGTCGCTGTCCTTCAGGCCCGCAACGAAGTCCTCCAGCCGGCCCTCGATCAGGCGCGAATTCTGCCACTCCAGCTCCCCGGCCAGGGTCCGGGACGCGACAAACTTCGGCAGCGGATTGATGAACCCGGCGAAGTCGGCGTCGCTCTCGGAGTTGGGCCAGTACTCCGCCCACTGCTGGTACCCGACGCGGCCCAGGAGCGCGGTGTCGATCCGGCCCATCATCTCGCCCATTCCGGCACCCAGCTCTTCGTCGAAGCTGTCGAATTGCCACAGGAACGGGTCTTCAACCACGCCGTCCACTGAGCAGAAAAGGCCGGCCGTCAACTTGCGCATGGGGTTCTCCTTGCCGTGGGTCTCTAGTTGGGTCTCTAGCGGGTCTCTAGTGCACCCTATCCGCTGATCCGGAAGCACGGAATGGCTGCCGAAATCTCGTCAGCGACCCGCCCCGGAGGCTGGCTGCGCCGCCAGCCCCGCGAGCCTTGGGCGTGCCCGGGGCGCGCCCAAGGCCCGCTGAGGGTTAGCCGTTGGAAGTGTACCCATCCGTGGCGGTGCCGCCCGGGCCGCCATGGCCTCCGCCGGGGCCGCCCTGGCCTTCCTGGGTTTCGGTCACGGTGAAGTTCGCATCCAGCAGGACGGTAGCGCGGGTGCCGTCCGCCTTAGTGATGTGGGCTTCGTAGGTTGCGCCGTCGGCGTCGGTCTCCATCCTTTCGATCGTCGCGTCCGGCTGGGCGGCCTTCACCGCAGCCTCGACCTTTGTGGCGGTGTCGCCGGTGAGGACCTCCTCCGTCTTGCCGTTGGCCTGGTGCGGGCCGCGCTGGCCGCCGGTGCCGTAGCCATCGGTGGCCTGGGTGGAGGACGAGCTGCTGGTCGAATCGGCAGCCATCGCGGGGATGGCCGACGCGCCGATGGCGCCGCCGCCAATCACCGCAGCGAGCATGATGCCCGCGGTGGTCTTGTTGATCTTTGCCATTGTGAAACTCCTTCGCTGAGGCCCGGATGCCGGACCGGCCGAGTTTTCGGCCTGGAACCAGCCTCAGACGTGGAGTTATGGCTGCGCTTTCGGCATGCTGTGCCGGTCCTGTGACCGCCTACGGCCGCTCAGACTCGGGCTCAGCCGCACTTGCCCAGCTTCGAATGAGCCCAGTGGAACATGGTCCTGGGAAGGTCATCATGATCCGGATATTGGTCAAAATAGGAGTGCGCACGGGCAGACATATAGCCCGTTTCGTCGATGGCGAAGTGGCCGATCAGCTGCATGCCCCGTTCTGCTGCCTTCGATTCCAATGCGTCTGCCTCGTCCATGATCGGTTCCGAGAAGTCGTATTCGCTGAATCTGCCAGGGTGGGCGATCGCAAAGTACTTGGTGAATTCCGGATTCAGCGACGCCAGAACGGCATCGTGGAACGGGGCCAGGGAACCAGCAAAATCTTCGGCCATGACCTCGACGGTGTCCAAACGCATTTCCTCGTCTACGCACATCAGCACCACCTTGGGCATGAGCTTGCCGTCCTGGACGATAAACGGGCGGGCGAGAACCTGGAAGTCAAAACCTGCTTGGATGATCATGTTTTGACGCTAAGGCGCCCGCACTCGGAGCTCTAGGGTCACAAGCGCTTATGTGGACAAAGGGGCGCCCGCTCACGCCCGGGCGATGACCTCGCCGTTGGGAATCAGGAACCAGCCGTCGTCGGTGGAGCCCCACCGGTGCCAGCCGGCGGAAATCCGGGCCAGTTCCGCCTCGCTGGCAAAGCCGTACTCGAGCGCCTGGTCCGCAAAGGATGAATGCAGCACCCGCTCGCCCCACACCCGGGCCTGCCACCGCCGCTGCTGCCCGGTGGCGTAGAGCCAGTTGCTGCTGGACGGGGCCACGTCCGTGAACCCGGCGGCCTGTGCCCAGGACACGAGCCGGCGGCCGGCGTCGGGCTCGGCCCCGTTGCGGCGGGCGATCCGCTGGTACAACTCCATCCAGTCGTCGAGCTCGGGGATGGCCGGGTACCAGCTCATGCCGTGGAAATCGGCGTCGCGCACCGCCACGATCCCCCCGGCCTTGGCCGCCCGGCGCATCTCCCGCAGGGCCGCGACGGGGTCCGTGAGGTGCTGGAGGACCTGATGGGCGTGGACGACGTCGAACGACTCGTCCGGGAAGTCGAGGTCGTAGACGTTGCCGGTGGCAAAGTCGACGTTGTCCACGCCGCGCTCGACGGCGAGTGCCGCGGCCTGGGCGATGATGTCGGGGGAACGGTCCAGGCCCGTGACCCTGCCCGGTGCCACCAGCTCCGCGAAGTCGCACGTGATGCTGCCCGGCCCGCAGCCGACGTCGAGGACGTTCGCCCCGGGCGTGAGATGCGGGATCACGAACGCTGCCGAGTTTTCCGCCGTGCGGGAGGCATGGGCACGGACCACCGACTCGTGGTGGCCGTGTGTGTACACGTCGTCAGGCTGCTGCTCACTCATAATGGAACGCTACCCTCCCGCCTCCGGAAAAGGGCAGACCCTCCCCGTGTGCCCGGCGATTCGGTCGGCGCGCGCCGGCAGGCAGTTTTTTGCGGCTTGCCGTCAGTTTTGCCGCTTCCGGCGCCGGAGAATCTGCGGATGAATGGAGGAGTGGAAATCAACAACAATAAAGACGGCAGCGGCAGCGGACTTGGCCTGTTCCGGGCCACCGGAATCTATGTCGGGGCGATCCTGGGCTCGGGTGTCCTGGTGCTTCCCGCCATCGCGGCCAATGAGGCCGGCCCGGCATCGCTCCTTGCATGGGCCGTCCTGCTGGTGTTCTGCATTCCGGTCGCCTTCAGCTTCGCCGAAATGAGCCGCCAGCAGCCCGACGCCGGAGGGATCGCCCACTTCGTCAAGCGCGCCTTCGGGCGCCGCGCCTCGGTGGTGGCCGGGTACCTCTTCTACTTTTCGATCCCCTTCGGCGCCCCGGCAACGGCCGTGATCGGCGGCAATTACATCGCTCACGCCGTCGGTGGCGGCCGGGAAACCGCGGTCCTTGCGGCGGCGGTGATCCTACTGGCCGCCTTCGCGAGCAACGCCGTCGGCATCCGGGTTTCCAGCCGCATGCAACTGGCGCTCATGGTGCTGCTGGTGGCACTGCTCGCGCTCGCCGTCGTGCTCGCAGCGCCCCACGCCAAGGCGGAAAATTTCCAGCCCTTTGCCCCGCACGGCTACTGGGCCGTCGGCGGCGCCGCGAGCCTGCTGTTCTTCTGCTTCGCCGGTTGGGAAGCGGTCTCCCACCTGGCCGGGGAGTTCCGCAACCCCGGGCGCGACCTCCGGCGGGCTACGTGGCTCACCTTGATTGTGGTGGGCGCGGTCTACATCGGCGTTGTCGCCGCGTCGGTGGCGGTCCTCGGCCCGGAACTGCCCGCTACGGCGGTGCCCGTCGCGGCGTTGCTGGAAGCAGGGTTGGGCTCACTGGCGGCCCCGCTCACCGCCGTCGCCGCTGCCGCGCTGACTTTCGGCCCCATCAACACGTTCGTGGCCGGCGCCAGCCGGCTCGGGGCCGCCCTGGCGTCCGACGGCGTGTTGCCGCCCGCCCTTGCCCGCGGTGCCGGGCGCGGTCAGGTGCCCGCCGGAAGCCTGGTAACCCTGGCCGTCCTGACGCTGCTGTCCTTCGCCGCGGCCATTGCCGGACTCACCGACATGCAGTTCCAGATCGGGGCCGCCTCGGCGTGCTTCACGGCCGTCACCGCGTTTGGCCTGGCCGCCGGCATCCGGTTGCTGCAGCCGCGGACCGTCGCCTGGTACGGCGTGATCGTGGCGGCGGGCGTCATGGTGGCCGTCCTGCTCTTTAGCGGCTGGGCCCTCGGGGTCCCGCTGGCACTGGCAGCGGCCGCCGTCGGCGTCGGCAGGCGCTTCGGCCGGAGCCCGGCGCCGAAGGCGACCCCGAAAGTTATGCAGCCGGGGGCCGCCCCGAAAGTTATGCAGCCGGAGGCGCCGCCGCCTGGCCGGCCCAAGGCTGCTGCCAGCCTGTGACGGCGCGCGCCGCGCATCAGCCGGGGCGGCGCTCCGATGCGGGGCCGCGGGCGGCTTCTTCGCCGGCCCGAACGGTGGCATCGATCATGGAGTTCATGAACCGGGTAACAACCTCCAGTTCCTCCGGCGTGAAGCTTTCCATGGCCGCGCCCATGTGGCGGGCCAGCGGGAGGAACATGGCGCCGCCGTCGCGGTAGGCCTTGGGGGTCATGCGCAGCTGCACCTGGCGGCGGTCCGCGCCTTCGCGCTCGCGGACCACGTGGCCGGAATTGTGGAGCCGGTCGATCAGAGCGGTTGTGGCAGGGGAGCTGAGGTTCAGCTCTTTTCGGAGCACTCCCGGGGTGACAATCTGGTCCCGCGCCGCGTGCCGCATGATCACGGCGAGGGCGTTGAGATCCGTGCGGTGCATGTCATTGCGGCCGCCGGCGGAATCCACATAGCGGTTGGCTTCGAGGGTGAATTCCTGCAGGAGCCGGACGAGGGGCGGCGGGCCGGCCGCTTCGGGCGGACCCGCGTCTTCGGATGGGCCTGCGTTTTCAGATGGGATCGGGGATTCGGCTGACACGGCGGACCTCCCTTGTTCCTAGTTGTGGCGTCCATTGATACGGGGCGTCTCTTGATAAGGCGTCCCTGGTTGCGGCGGCGGTCTGACCGCGGCCGGTCGGCGTCAACGACGGCGCCCTCCGGATTTTACTGCAGCCCGAACCATACTGCGGCGGCGGGGCGCCGGCTGTCCTTCCACTCTCCCCGAATTTCTCCTCAGTCCGGGCGCATAAGTCAGTCTGGGCGCATAAGGGTTATCTCCATGATGGAGATAGTCTACTATGGAGCTGAATGCCGGTCCCACCGCAGCGCACCCCGGAAGGTCACATGAAAAACTCCACACCCCCTCCGCCTTCTGAAATCCGCGGCGAATTCGGGCCCCCGCACCCCGGATCAGCAGCGCGGCCGTCCGAAAGCGGCGCAGAAACCCGAAAGCGGAGCAGAAACCGAACCACGCGCGTCCCGTTCTGGCTGCGTTGGCTGGTTCCCGCAGTGCTCGTCGTGGCCTGGCTGGCGATCGCCGGCGTCGGCGGCCCGACATTCGGCCGCTTGAGTGAGGTGTCATCAAACGATCAGGCATCATTCCTGCCGGCCGGGGCGGAGGCCACGGAGGCCGCGGACTGGCATGCCAAATTCCGGGACTCCAAGGAGATCCCCGCCGTGATCGTGATTGAGAGCGGCTCCGCCTTCACTCCGGCCCAGCTGCGTGAGGCCGCGGCACTCAAGGACAGGCTGGCGGCCCTGCAGGGCGGCAGCACGGTGATCGGCCCCATCCCTTCCGAGGACGCCAAGGCGGTCCAGTTCGTGGTGCCCATTCCTTCCTCTGCGGAAGTGAAGACGGTGGTCAAGGAGCTGCGCAACGAGGTTCAGGCGTCCGCGCCGGCAGGAATGCAGACCTTCGTTACCGGACCGGCCGGGCTCACGGCGGACCTGGTGAGTGCTTTTGCCGGTATTGACGGCATCCTGCTGCTTGTGGCCCTCGGGGCCGTGTTCCTGATCCTGCTGATCGTGTACCGTTCCCTGCTGCTGCCTGTCATGGTGCTGTTCACGTCCGTGTTCGCGCTGTGTGCCGCGATCCTGCTGGTGTTCGGGATGGCCAAGGCCGGCTGGATCCAGCTGAACGGCCAAAGCCAGGGCATCCTGTCCATCCTGGTGATCGGCGCGGCAACCGACTACGCCCTGCTGTACGTGGCACGGTTCCGCGAAGCCCTGACCCACACCACCGACCGGACGGCGGCCGCCCTCACCGCATGGAAGGCGGCCTGGGAACCGATCCTGGCCTCCGGCGCCACCGTGATCATCGCACTGCTCTGCCTGCTCTTCTCCGACCTCAATTCCAACAAGGCCCTCGGCCCCGTGGCGGCCGCGGGCATCCTCTGCGCGCTGTTCGCGGCCCTGACCCTGCTGCCGGCCCTGATGGCGCTGCTGGGCAGGGCGGCGTTCTGGCCGTTCCGGCCCAAGCTGCTGCCGGAAACCCAGCGGGAACCGGAACTGGTCACCGGGCTGGAGGGCCAGAAGGGGCTCTGGCGGGCCACCGGTTCACTGGTTGCCCGCCGGCCGCGCACCGTCTGGGTTGCCTCGGTCCTCCTGCTCCTTGTGGCCGGTTCCGGCATCCTGCAGCTCAAGGCCAACGGCGTAGCCCAGACTGACGTCATCCTCACCGCCTCCAACGCCGTCGACGGACAAGATGCCCTGGGCCGGCACTTCGACGCCGGGTCCGGCAGCCCGGCCGTGATCGTGGCCGACCAGGCAAGGGCCCAGGAGGTCCTGGATCGGGTCATGGCGAGCAACGGCGTCGGGGACGCCTATCTGCTGGCCGAAGGCGGCGTTCCCATCATGACCGGCGCACTGGCCAACCCGGCCAACCCTGCCGCCCCGGGCGCTCCGGGCGCTCCGGCGGCCCCGGCGGCCCGGGACGGGAAGGTCCTGATCAACGCGACGCTGGACTCCGCCGCGGACTCCACCGAAGCCGAAAGCGTCGTGGTGTCGCTCCGCCAGGAACTGAAGGAGATTGACGGTGATGTGCTGGTCGGCGGCGTGACGGCGACGGCCCTGGATACGAACACCACCGCCCAGCGTGACCTCGTCACGATCATTCCGGTGGTCCTGGGTGTGATTCTGGTGATCCTCATGCTGCTGTTGCGCTCGGTGCTCGCGCCGGTCCTGCTGGTCGCCTCCGTGGTCCTGTCCTACGCAGCGGCGATGGGCGTCTCAGCCTTCGTGTTCAACAACGTTTTCGGCTTCCCGGGAGCGGATGCAACGGTGCCCCTGTTCGGCTTCGTCTTCCTCGTGGCACTGGGCGTTGACTACAACATCTTCCTGATGAGCCGGGTCCGGGAGGAATCCCTCAAGCACGGCACCCGGCCCGGCATCCTGCGGGGCCTCAGTGTGACCGGTGGGGTCATCACCTCGGCCGGGGTGGTCCTCGCCGCCACCTTCGCTGCCTTGGGCGTCATTCCGATCATGTTCCTGGTGCAGCTCGCCTTCATCGTCGCGTTCGGCGTCTTGCTGGACACGGTGCTGGTCCGCTCCCTGCTGGTGCCCGCGCTGGCCTACGACATCGGCCCGCGGCTCTGGTGGCCCGGCAAGGCGGGCCGGCCGGGGAACGATGCCGCGGCCCGCAGCGGTGCCCTTTCCTCGCGCGCGCCGTCCTCCCGGCAGGAGGAAGAGGAAGCCGGAGTCCGCTAGGGGGAACCGAAAGCCGCAGCCGCCGTCGCTCTCCCGGTCATTGTCCCCCGTCCGCCCACCAGGCGACCGTGGCGGCGGCTGCTTCGTGCAGCGGGGTCGGGGCCACGCCCAGGGCGGCCTGGCTCGCGGTCGAATCCATCACGAACGGGCGCTCGAACTGGTACAGCGTCTCGGCGATTTCCCGCATGTCGGGGGAGAACACCCCCATCGCCTTCAGCGCCCATCCGGGTATCGCCGTGACACGCGGGGCCCGGGCGCCGGCTGCCTTGGCGAATGCCCCAGCAAGCTCGCGCTGGGTCAGTGCAGGTCCGGTAGGCGCATGCCACACCCGGTTCCACACCTTCGGCTTGTCCGCCGTGGCAATCATGGCGGCCGCGAGGTCGGGAACGTAGGTAAAGGAATGCGGCTGGTCCGCCCGCCCGACCACCTGCACTTGCTTGCCGGCCGCGACAGGGCGGACCATGCGCTCGCCGGCGTGCGACATGCGGACCCGCGGCCCGAAGAAATCGCCGGCCACCATGCTCACGGTGGCGGTGGCGGATGCCGCGCGGGCGGCGAGCAGCTCGGTTCGGACGCCGCGCTTGCCGCCCTGCGCCTGCCGGGGGCTGTCCTCGGCCATGACATTCTCCGGGGCGCTGTAGGAGTACAGGCTCTCCGGGAAGACGACGACGGCGCCAGCCTCGCCCGCCGCGGCGAGCACGTTCTGCTCGGCGGCCGGCAGTTCCCTGGCCCACACGTCGGCGTTGTACCGCGAGCCGTGGATGCAGTGGAAGACCGCCGTGGCGCCGAGGAAGGCCTCACCTAGTTGGGCGGGCTCCGAAACATCAATCGACAGTCTTTCGACCAGCGGGTGGGCGGGTCCGCTGCCGGACCTTGTCAGGATGCGTACGCGGTGGCCCGCCGCGGCCAGCTGTTCCGCGACGGTCCAGCCCACCGGGCCGGCCCCCGTGACGACATAGAGCCTGGCCGATGGGCGCCCGGAGGCAGCAGGTTCGGACATTTCGATCTCCTTCGATGATATGAGAGCAGTGCTCTCTCTTCAGGATGCGACGCCCGGAGCGGCAAGTCAAGAGCGGTGCTCACATTTGTTGACAGTGCTCTTGTTTGTGAAATGCTGGACTCATGCCAGAAGACAGGATTGAAGCCGACGCTGATGTTTTTCCGGCAGCCGCGGATTCCCGGCCCCGCACCCCGCGCGAGCGTGCCCGGGCCCAGACCGTCGCCGATATTGTCCGGCTGGGCCGGGAGCATCTGGCCGTGCACGGGGCCGCCGCACTGTCCCTCCGTGCGGTGGCCCGGGACCTCGGCGTGGTCTCCTCGGCGGTCTACCGCTACGTGGAGAACCGGGAAGAGCTGCTGACCCTTCTCCTGATTGATGCGTACAACGAACTTGGCGATGAAGTGGATGCCGCCGTCGGGGCGGTACCGGAAGCAGACTTCGGCGGCCGCTTTGCGGCGCTGGGCCGCGCGGTGCGGGACTGGGCGCTGCGCGAGCCCTCCCGCTACGCACTGCTCTTCGGCAGTCCGGTGCCCGGTTACCAGGCCCCGGCCGAGCGGACCACCGGTCCCGGCACCAGGGTGATTACTGCCCTCATTGGAATCCTCGACGGCGCCTTCCGGGCCGGGCGGGTTGTCGCGACGGGTCGGCGGAGTCCTGCCGTGGCCGCCGGGCTGGCAGGGGATCTGGCGAAAATCCGGGCGGAGTTCGGTCTGGCGGTGCCGGATGACCTCCTGGCCCGCGGCGCCCTGGCCTGGACCTCACTCTTCGGCGCCGTCAGCTTCGAAGTCTTTGGCCAGTACGGCGCCGGCACGTTCACTGCCCGGGAGGAGCTCTTTGACCACCAACTGGCGGTGCTGGCCGACGTCGCCGGACTGCCGGCGGCCGGCGCTGCCGTATGAACCAGGTTCCCCTGTTGCCCCGCGGTGGCGCTCGATAGACTGCCACTGCGCCCGCACGGGCGCGCCCGATGCGTCCAGGAAGGATCCATCCATGTCTGAACAGAACAGGCCCGAAGATAGCAGGCCTGAAGAGAACTTGTCTGAAGAGAACGTGTCCGGAAAAGCGGTGTCCCACGACGCCGATGCGGGTCCCACTGTGGATGAAGCGGAGGCGGCGGCGCCGGAGGGGCAGTACGTCGAGGGCGACTACGGCTCCGCCGGCACGGCAGGCGAAGTCCCGCCCACGGCCGTCGAGGGGGCGTACGCGGCTGGGGACTACGGCAGTGCCGGCGTGGCCGGAGCGGCCGTCGTTGGCGAGGTGGAAGGCGACTATCCCGAGGGCGACTACGGCGAGGGCGGGGTCTCCGGTGAGCCCGCCGGCGTCGCCGAGGAGGGGGAGTACCCCGAAGGTGACTACGGGACCGCCGGAACGGCCCGTCCCGAGCAACCCGGCCGGCCGGCAGTGGGGGAGTCGGCCGACGAGGACGCCGCGCGAGGCGATAGCTAGCGCGAAGGAAGCTGGCGGCACCAGCCGGCGCAGGCGTCGGCTGGTCTGCGGCGCGGGCCAGTGCACAGGGAGCGGGCCTCTGCGGGTGGTCAGTGCACGGGTTCGCGCAGGGCGAAATGCTTCCTAGGGAAGCGGCGGAGGGGCTGGATTCCGGGGAATCTGGGCGGTGATGAGCGGCCGCGGGCCGGACGCGAAACAAAGTTGAGTCGATGTCGCTCAACTTTGAATTGACTTATGACCGCGTCTGGGTAAAGTTGAGTGCAGATCGCTCAATAACGGTCGGACCCGGTTGGAACCACTGTGGGTCCGCGGCCATCTCCGCAAGATTCCAAGGAAGTAAGGAAGCAATCCATGTCACGTGCAGTAGGTATTGACCTCGGAACCACTAACTCCGTCGTCTCCGTTCTCGAAGGTGGCGAGCCCACCGTCATTGCCAACGCCGAGGGTGGCCGCACCACGCCGTCGGTTGTTGCCTTCTCCAAGTCCGGCGAGGTCCTGGTCGGCGAGATCGCCAAGCGCCAGGCCGTCAACAACATTGACCGCACCATCGCATCCGTCAAGCGCCACATGGGCACTGACTGGACGGTCGCCATTGACGACAAGAAGTACACGGCGCAGGAAATTTCCGCCCGTATCCTCATGAAGCTCAAGAACGACGCCGAGTCCTACCTCGGCGAAAAGGTCACCGACGCCGTCGTCACCGTGCCGGCCTACTTCAACGACGCCCAGCGCCAGGCCACCAAGGAGGCCGGAGAAATCGCCGGCCTGAACGTCCTGCGCATCGTCAACGAGCCCACCGCGGCCGCCCTGGCCTACGGCCTGGACAAGGGTAAGGAAGATGAGCTCATCCTGGTCTTCGACCTCGGCGGCGGAACGTTCGACGTCTCCCTCCTTGAGGTCGGCAAGGACGAGGACAACTTCTCCACCATCCAGGTCCGCGCCACCGCCGGTGACAACCACCTCGGCGGCGACGACTGGGACCAGCGCGTCGTGGAGTACCTGCTGAACCAGCTCAAGGTCAAGGGCATCGACCTGACCAAGGACAAGATTGCCCTGCAGCGTCTCCGCGAAGCAGCGGAGCAGGCCAAGAAGGAACTCTCCTCCTCCTCGAGCACCAACGTTTCGCTCCAGTACCTGTCCGTCACCCCGGACGGCCCGGTGCACCTGGACGAGCAGCTGACCCGCGCCAAGTTCCAGGACCTCACCAAGGACCTGCTGGACCGCACCAAGAAGCCGTTCCAGGACGTCATCAAGGAAGCCGGCATCAAGCTCTCCGAGATCGACCACATCGTGCTCGTCGGCGGTTCCACCCGCATGCCGGCCGTCTACGACCTCGTCAAGGAACTGGCCGGAGGCAAGGAGCCGAACAAGGGCGTCAACCCGGATGAGGTAGTCGCCGTCGGCGCAGCCCTGCAGGCTGGCGTCCTCAAGGGCGAGCGCAAGGACGTGCTGCTGATCGACGTCACCCCGTTGTCCCTTGGCATCGAAACCAAGGGCGGCATCATGACGCACCTGATCGAGCGCAACACCGCCATCCCCACCAAGCGCAGTGAGACCTTCACCACCGCGGATGACAACCAGCCGTCCGTGGCCATCCAGGTCTTCCAGGGCGAGCGTGAGTTCACCCGCGACAACAAGCCGCTGGGCACGTTCGAGCTGACCGGCATCGCTCCGGCTCCCCGCGGCGTCCCGCAGGTCGAGGTCACCTTCGACATCGACGCCAACGGCATCGTGCACGTTTCGGCGAAGGACAAGGGCACCGGCAAGGAACAGTCCATGACCATCACCGGCGGCACCGCGCTGTCCAAGGAAGACATCGACCGCATGGTCCACGACGCCGAAGAGCACGCAGCCGAGGACAAGGCCCGCCGCGAGGCAACCGACACCCGCAACACGGCCGAGCAGCTCGCCTACTCCGTGGACAAGCTGATCGCTGACAACGCCGACAAGCTGCCCGAAGAGGTCAAGACCGAGGTCAAGGCCGACGTCGACGCCCTCAAGAAGGCCCTCGAAGGCACCGATGACGCCGCCGTGAAGACCGCGTTTGAGAAGCTGCAGGCTTCCCAGACCAAGCTCGGCGAAGCCATCTACGCCCACGCCGGTTCCCCCGACGGCCACGCCGGTGCGCAGGGTGCCCCCGCAGGCGAGCAGGCAGCCGGCTCCGGCTCCGACGAGGACATCGTCGACGCCGAAATCGTTGACGAAGACGAGAAGAAGTAATCATGCCGCACCACGGTAACGAAGAAGAGCACGGTTCTTCCGAGGGCCGGCGCGACGCCGAACAGCAGGAGAGCGAGTCGCAGAAGCCGGTGATCCACGATCACCGCAAGGTTGACCCGAAGACCGGCCAGGCCCGCCACCCCGGCCAGGAGCAGGCCGGCGCTGCGGACTCCCGTTCCGGGGATGCCCTGTCCCAGGCGGAGGACATCCTCAACAGTGTTGAGGTGCCCGCCGAGGAATCGGTGGCGCAGGGCGTTGACGCGGCCGCGGCGGAGGAGCTCAGGAATGACCTCCGCCGGCTGCAGGCCGAGTACGTCAACTACCGCAAGCGGGTCGAGCGCGACCGTGCCGTGGCCGGCGAGATGGCCGTCATCGGCGTCCTGAACGCGCTGCTGCCGGTACTGGACGACGTCGACGCCGCCCGCCAGCACGGCGACCTCGCGGACGGTCCTTTCGCCGCGATCGCCGCCAAGCTGGAGGCTGCGCTGAAGACGTACGGACTGGTCCGCATCGATGAGACCGGCGTGGAGTTCGATCCGACCATCCACGAGGCCCTCATCCAGCAGCCCGGCACGGATATCGAAATCGACACCGTCAGCCAGGTGCTGCGCTCGGGCTACAAGTCCGGCGAACGCGTGCTCCGCGCGGCCCAGGTGATCGTGGCGGTTCCGGCGTAGGTCACCCTCGGCGCTACGCCGAATAGGGGGCGGTGCCCGCTTCGCGGTGCCCTCCACACCGCCGCCCCCTATCCGGCCTCCGCGCCAGCGTGTTGCTCGCCTAAAGTGAGTTAACAAACAGCGCGAAGCAGATGATGGGCCCCGGGAGTGGCATCGGGCCTGCCGGAGCGTGGTGGCTTGGTCCGTCAGGACCAAGCCACCACGCGAAGGGGCGGGGGCCCATCATCTGTGAAGCGCACGCTGCACAACTTTTGAAAGGAAACGCCATTGGCTAGCCAGGACTGGGTGGACAAGGACTTCTACAAGATCCTTGGTGTCGCCAAGGACGCTTCCGACGCCGACATCAAGAAGGCCTACCGCAAGCTTGCCCGGCAGCACCACCCGGACAGGAATGCCGGTGACTCGGCGTCGGAGAGAAAATTCAAGGACATCTCCGAGGCCTATTCCGTGCTCTCGGATCCCGATGAGCGCCAGCAGTACGACGCCATCCGGGCCATGGGTGGCGGCGCACGCTTTGCCCCCGGCGGAAGCGGCGGGGCTGCCGGCGGAGCGGGCTTCGAGGACCTCTTCGGCGGGCTCTTCACCGGCGGCGGGGGGCGCCATTCCGGCGGTTACAGCACGGCCGGCGGCATTCCGCCCGAGTTCGCAGATCTCTTCGGCGGCGGCGGGTTCGGCGGCGGGGGCCAGTCCTTCCAGCGGGCTCCGCAGAAGGGCGCGGACCGCACTGCGTCCACGTCGATCTCGTTTGCCGGGTCAATCCGCGGCACCACGATCGGCCTGCGCGAACCGGACGGCGAGGTCATCGACGTCCGCATCCCGGCCGGAATCAAGGACGGACAAAAGGTCCGTGTCCGCGGCAAGGGACAGTACGCTGCCGCCGGCAATGGCGACCTCATGGTCACCGTCTCGGTGAAGCCCCACGAGTTCTACGTCCGCGACGGCGACAACCTCCGCATCCACGTCCCGGTGTCTTTCCCGGAGGCGGCCCTGGGCGCGGATATCGAGGTTCCGACGATCGACGGCGACAAGGTCAAGGTCAGGGTCCCCGCAGGGACGCCCTCGGGCCGGACGCTGCGCGTCAAGGGCCGCGGCGTCAAGCACGCCAAGGCCACCGGCGACCTGCTGGTGACAATCGACGTCGCTGTTCCGCGGAGGCTGAACAAGGAAGCGGAGGAGGCCGTGAAGGCCTTCGCCGCGGCAACCGCCGATGAAGACGTCCGCGCGGGCCTGGCAGCCAAGGCCCGGCTCTAGGAACGGGATCCAGCCATGGCCATCGACTTCGATCAGCCGATCTTCGTCATCTCCGTTGCCGCAGAACTGGCGGACATGCACCCGCAGACACTGCGCCAGTACGACCGGCTGGGAATCGTCTCGCCCAGCCGCGCCCCGGGCAAGTCGAGGCGCTACTCGCAGCGGGATGTGAACATGCTCCGCGAGGTCCAGAGGCTCTCCCAGGAGGGGGTCTCGCTGGAGGGCATCAAGCGGATCCTGCAGCTGGAGAACCAGGTGGCCGCCCTGCAGCGCCGTGTCAGCGAACTGACGCAGGAGCTGGGACGGCGCCGCCAGGGCGCCGATTCGCGGATCTTCGCCGCCGGAACGGCTGGCGACGTCGTCAGCCTGGCCCGCGGCAAGCGCCCCCAGGCGAGGTCGCAGGCGCTGGTGGTGTGGCGGCCGCGGGGCATCGACTAGGACAAACAACAGTGCCCGGGACCAATGGTCCCGGGCACTGCTGTCGTTGCGTGCGGTGGGGTGCTGCCGCCGGGGCCTACTTGCCGGCCGCGATGAGCTGGTCGACGGCGGCCCGTTCGCGCTTCCCCCAGGTCTCCCGGGTGACCAGGGCGGCAATGAGCCCGATGGCTCCGCATGCCATATAGACAATTGCCACGCCGCTCCAGCCCCAGGCCGCTGCCGTGGCTGCTGCGATGAGGGGGAGGAAGCCGGAGATTGCGGCCGAGAGCCCTGCTCGGCCTGCCTACCGTGTGGCTGCGTGACTGTGCTCCTCAGCGTCACGTCCTTCGGTTACTTCGAGGCGTCCGGGCAAGTAGTCGCGGGAGCGGACTGAGTACACCGGAACGCGAACAAGTACCCGGCCATCCGATAGTCGGGTACCTGATTTGCGTGACTTCATGCCCGTGCCGCGCGTTGAATTGGAGTGTCAGAAATGCTGGCATGACATGCTCACAGCTCCTACGGGAAGCCCGGGCGCGGAGCCAGCGCAGGAGCAGCGTAGACGCCGGGGGGCATCGCATGCATGATTCAGCCGAATTTGATCCGTCCACTGGCGATCCTTCGCAGTTTGATCCGCCCAGGTTTCATTCGCCCCTCCGGGGCGGGTCCTGGCTGCGGCCGGCTGCGTTGATGGGCACGCCGTGAGCCCGGGACTCCAGGCGGCCGTCCTGTTTGCCGGCTCCCTGCCAGGGCACATCCTGATGTCCCTGGGACAGGCCCTGGTGGTCGTCTGCCTGTGCTTCGACTTCGTCCGCGCGGTGTCCGTGCCGCGGTCCCGCAGCCGGTACGTCGCCAACACCTGGTTCCGGACACTTGCCCTGCCTTCCATCCTGGTCATGGCGTTCAGTGTGCTCATCGACGCCGCCTCCGGCTCCTGGCAGGACGTGGGCGCCGGGGTCTTCATCCTGGTTGCCGTGATCTTCCGGTGGCACTATGACACCGACGAAGACAGCTGGTGGAAGGGCAAAGGCCGGGCCCTGGGCCGTTGGCTCAGGACTCGGGCCGCCTCGGGGTCCATGGCGGCCCCGGCCACGGCGTGAAAAAGCCCTTGCTGTCCGGGCGTCCCAGGGTGTCCAATCCTTAACACAAGGCCCTGCGGGGCACGAGTGGATGCGACGCCGGGAGGTTCTCATGCCGTCGAAGGGCGCCAAAACCCCGTCAAGGGGCCCGGTCCGGGGTACCTCTGACCTCCGGCGGGCCGACGCCAATGGCGCCGCGCCGCCGGAGCAGCCGGACAAGATCCGCAATGTGGCCCTCGTGGGGCATTCGGGTTCCGGAAAAACAATGCTCACCGAGGCCTTGCTTGCCGCCACCGGAGCCATCACCCGTAAAGGCTCGATCGCCGAGGGCACTACGGTGAGCGACTCGGATCCTTCCGCCATCACGCAGCAGCGCTCCGTGGCGCTGGCAGTGGTGCCGGTGACGGTGGGGGAGACCAAAGTGAACCTGCTGGACACTCCGGGCTATACGGATTTCATCGGCGAGCTGCGTGCAGGGCTCCGTGCCGCGGATGCAGTGCTGTTCGTCGTCTCGGCCACCGACGATGTCGACGCCGCGACCACCGCGCTCTGGAATGAGTGCCAGCGGCTCGGCATGCCGCGGGCAGTGGTCATCAGCCGGCTGGACCATCCGCGCGCGGATTTCGACGCCGCCGTCGCCCGCTGCCGTCTGGCATTCGGCGACGCCATCGTTCCGCTCTACCTCCCGGTCCGCGCGGACGGTGCCGTAACCGGGTTGCTGGGGCTGCTGACCGGGACGGTGTCCGAGTACGGTGCGGCGGAACCGGCGTCGGCCACCCGGGCCGCGACCGGCGTCGAACTTGCCGCGGCGGAGTCAGCGCGGGGCGCGCTGATCGAGGGGATCATTGCCGAGAGCGAGGACGAGGCGCTGATGGACCGCTACCTAGGGGGTGAAGAAATCGCTCCCGATGTCTTGATCGCCGATCTGGAGACGGCCGTGGCCCGCGGGTCCTTTCACCCGGTGCTGCCGACGTCAGCGGAGTCCGGGCTTGGCCTGGCGGAGCTGCTCGAGGTTCTGGTTCGCGCGTTTCCGACCCCGGCGGAGCACAGTGTTCCAGCAGCCACGGACCTCGACGGGGCGCCTGCCGGCCCGCTCGGCTGCAACCCCGACGGCCCGCTGCTCGGTGAAGTGGTCCGCACGACGATCGACCCGTTCCTCGGCCGGGTCTGCCTGGTGCGTGTTTTCTCCGGCGTTGTGCGGGAGGACGCAGCCATCCATGTGGGTGGCCGCGGAATGGCGGACCGCGGCCATGAGGACCACGACAGCGACGAGCGGGTCACACACCTGTACTCGCCGCTGGGATCGGGACTGCGGCCGGTGCCATTCTGCGTCGCCGGGGATATCTGTGCGCTGACCAAGCTGGGCACCGCCGAGACCGGCGACACGATTTCGGCCAAGGAACTGCCGTTGCTGGTGGCCCCCTGGGACATGCCGGACCCGCTCATGCCGGTAGCCATCGAAGCTGCCACGCACGGCGACGAGGACGCCCTGGCCAGGAACCTGGGGAAAGTCACCGCCGGCGACCCGACGCTCCGGGTGGAACGCAACTCCGAAACCCACCAGCTGATCCTGTGGTGCATGGGCGAGGCGCACGCCGACGTCGTCCTGGGCAGGCTGCGGGACCAGGGTGTGAACCTGCAGACCGTCCCAGTGATCACGCCGCTGCGGGAGACGTTTGCCGCGCCGGCGGCCGGGCACGGACGCTATGTCAAACAATCCGGCGGCCACGGCCAGTACGCTGTCTGCGACATCGAGGTGGAACCCCTCGACCGTGGCGCCGGGTTCGAGTTTGTCGACAAGACTGTGGGCGGGGTGATTCCCGGGCCGTTCGTCACGTCGGTGGAAAAGGGCGTGCGGACCCAGATGCAGAAAGGCGTGT
The DNA here is from genome assembly GCF_918697925.1 of Arthrobacter sp. Bi26. Classification (GTDB taxonomy): domain Bacteria; phylum Actinomycetota; class Actinomycetes; order Actinomycetales; family Micrococcaceae; genus Arthrobacter. Next base: position 20,183 of record NZ_CAKKMF010000045.1, on the reverse strand, counting down.
CGGCCGGGTTCCCCGTGGTGGACATCAAGGTCACGCTGATCGGCGGCAAGACGCACAGCGTGGATTCCTCGGACGCGGCGTTCCAGGCGGCCGGCGCGCTGGCCCTCCGGGAAGCGGCGGCAGCAACACGCATTCAGTTCCTGGAACCGGTTTCGTCCGTGACCATCAGCGTTTCGGAGGACCACGTGGGCGCTGTGATGAGCGACTTGTCCTCCAGGCGGGCACGCCTGACCGGAACCACCTCCGCCGGGGCCGACGGCACCGAGATCAGCGCCGAGGTTCCGGACCAGGAACTGTTGAGGTACTCGGTGGAGTTACGGGCCCTGACCGCCGGCAGCGGCCGGTTCCGGCGCAGCTACTTGCGGCACGAACCCGTGCCGCAAGCGCTGCACTGATGGCCCTAATAAGGTCAGCCGTTGATGACCTGCGGAACGCCGAGGGCCTTGAGGCCTTCGACGCCGAATTCGAGTCCGTAGCCGGACTGCTTGGCACCGCCGAAGGGGACGCGCGGGTCCACGGCGCCGTGCTTGTTGATCCAGACTGTGCCGGCCTCGATCCGGGCCGCGACCTTCCGGGCTTCGGCGGGGTCGGCGGACCAGACGGAGGCGCCGAGCCCGACGTCGAGGGCGTTGGCCATGGCGACGGCCTCGTCCACGGTGCTGTACCGGATGATCGGCAGGGCGGGGCCGAACTGTTCCTCGGCGACGAGCGGGTTGCTGTTGTCGATATCCGCCACGATCGTGGCGGGGTAGAAGTGGCCGGGCTGGTCCTGGTCCGGGTTGCCGCCGAGCAGGATCCGTGCCCCGGAGTCGCGGGCGGCTTCAACGAGCCTGGAGACGATGTCGAACTGCTGGCGGTTCTGCAGCGGGCCCAGGACGTTGTTCTCGTCGAGGCCGTTGCCCATAGGCATGGCCGCGGCGACGCTGGTGAGGGCTTCGCAGACGGCGTCGTAAATGGCGTCGTGCACGTAGAGGCGCTTGAGTGCCGCGCAGGTCTGGCCGGTGTTGATGAACGCGCCCCAGAACAGGCCCTCGGCGATCGCTTTCGGGTCGGCGTCGGGCAGGACGATGCCGGCGTCGTTGCCGCCGAGTTCCAGGGTGAGGCGTTTGACGGTGTCGGCGGAGGATTTGATGATGGCCTTGCCGGTGGCGGTGGAGCCGGTGAACATGATCTTGCCGATCCCGGGGTGTGAGGCGAGGGCCTCGCCGACGTCGCGGCCGCCGGAGACCACGGACAGCAGGCCCTCGGGGAGTTCCTGGTTCAGGACATGGGCCAGGGCCAGGACGGAGAGCGGGGTGTATTCGGAGGGCTTGATGACGACGGCGTTGCCCATCCGCAGGGCGGGGGCGAGCTGCCAGACGGTGATCATCATGGGCCAGTTCCAGGGCCCGATCGCGCCGACGACGCCGATGGGCCGGTAGTGCAGTTCGGCGCGGGTTTCGCCGTCGTCGACCACGGTTTCCGCCTCCAGCACGGTGGCGGCGGCGACGCGGAGCCAGGCGGCGCAGGCGCCGACCTCGAAGCGGGCGTTCGGGCCGTTGAGCGGCTTGCCCTGCTCGCGGGAGAGCAGCCGGGCGAGTTCCTCGGCGGAGCGTTCGACGGCGTCGGCGGCCCTCAGGAGCGCGGCGGACCGGGCGTCGTGGCCCAGCACGGCCCACCCGGGCTGGGCGGTTGCCGCGGCGGCGATGGCGGCCTCGAGGTCCTCAACGGTGTGGACCGGGGCCTGCCCGACCGGCTGGCCGGTGGCGGGGTCCAGGATGGTCCGGGTTTCCCCGGACGTCGGGGCGATCGCGGCGAGAAGGGCGTCGTAGGTTTCCATGGGTGTACTCCACATCGAGTAGTTCAGAGAGCGCGGCCGGTACGGCCTAAGAGTGCTGCTCCAAGCGTGCTCCGGCGAGGCACCGACGGTCTTGTCAATCCGCGAAGAGCTGTTGTGCGGGAGCGAACGGAACGCCGCGGGCATTCCCTACGGCTGCGGACCGGAGGGCGTCCGGAGCAGGAGTATGTCGTGGACTTCCTCGAGAGACGCAGCAATGGTTGACCGATCGACGCCGGCCAGATACTGGAGAACGAGGCCGTCGAGAGCGGCAAAAAGTGTGCGGGCCACAACCCTCACGTTGCCGGTCAGGCCTGAGGCCGTCAGCCCGTCGGCCAGGGCGCTGACGTAGTTCTCGTAGAGGGCGGTCACCGCTTCGGAAAGCTCGGGGCGCCGGCGGGCCTCGAGGATCATCTCGTACTGAAACACCTGCAGTTCCGGTTCTGCCAGAAGTAGCTCCAGCAGCGAGTCCGTGAATGAGTGGCCCAGCGTGGCCGCCTCCCGCAGCTTGGACGCACTGATGGATTGCTCGGCAGCCCAGTCCAGGGCTGCGGCTATGAGGGCGTCGCGGGATCCGAAGTGGTGGGCAACCAACGTGTTGTTGACTCCGGCAGCTTCCGCCACTGAGCGGTAAGTCAGCCCCCGCAATCCCTTGGCAGCCACCACCGAAACGGCGGCGCGCAATAGGGCTTCCTTTCCGGTTCCGTACTTCGAAGGCGTGGCAGTCATGGACCGAGTCTATCGAGTTCGCCGCGGTGCACCTCGGAGCTATTGACATAAAACTAAGCAAATGCTGAGATTGAATTCCACGTGAGACAGATCACGTCGCCTCACGGCCATTTGCCATTCCATTCGGCCCCCTAACGGCGCTCGGCGCCCACAACTCCATGGAGTCAGCATGCCTCTCACCCTGGCCTTTACTACTTCCTCTGCACTCGACGCCAACAAGAACGAGCCATTCGAACTGGGATCTGTTCAGTGGATCCGTCGCTTTGGTGACGGAGAGCGGCCCGCCCTTGCCTGCGGCTACTGGCACGTCACACCCGCCGAGGCACCCGAGCCTTTCGACCTTGTGATGGAGGCCGACGAGACAATCTCCATCGTCCAGGGCCACCTAACTATTGAGGTGGAGGGCGGAGACGTCTATGACCTCTTGCCGGGCGGTGCCGCGTCGTTCAACAGGGGCGCCCGCACCCGGTGGACAGTGCTTGAGCCGACCATCGAATTTTTCGTCTACTCCTAGGAAGTGTCCGAATGAACAACGTAGAGACGTTTGACGTGGTTGTGGTCGGCGGCGGATTTGCCGGTCTCACCGCTGCCCGTGAGCTCACCAGGCAGGGCGCAACTGTGCTCATCCTGGAAGCCCGCGACAGGATCGGTGGCCGCACGTGGGTGGATAAGCGCCTGGGACGGGACCTGGAAATCGGCGGCACTTGGGTGCACTGGACCCAGCCGCATGTCTGGGCTGAACTGACGCGTTACGGCTTGGAGACCACACCCAGTCCCGAGCCGGAACGTGCCTTCTGGTGGGCGGACGGCCGCCGTCACGAGGGCGGGCCCGACGAGTTGCTCGGGCTCATCGCCCAGACAAACGAGGAGTTCGTCCAGGACTCCCGCAAGTATTTTCCGGAGCCTTTCAGGCCGCTGGCCCGCGACGATTTCAAGGCGATCGACGATGTGTCCGTCCAGGAGAGAATCCGTGAGCAATTCCCCGCCGGCGGAACCCGGGACATCCTCGAATCATTCTGGGCCCTGAACTTCAATGGTCCGCTGGACAACGCGGCCTTGACCCAGGCACTGCGCTGGGTTGCCCTCACCAACGGCGACTGGGCGGTGAACTTCGAAGCGTGCGCCACCTACAAGATCGTTGGCGGCACGGCCGCCCTGGCGGCAGCGATCCTCGCGGATTCCGGGGCCGGTATCGAGTACGGCTTCACCGTTGAAACCATCTCGGATGACGCGGCATTCGTGAACATCCGGGGTGCGGACGGCCGGAACGTCCGTACCCGGACGGCGATTGTCACGATTCCGCTCCCTGCCCTGGCGGCGGTTGACTTTGAGCCGCCCCTGCCATCGGCCAAGGCCGAAGGCTCCAGGTTTGGGCAGGTCTCCAAAGGTGCCAAGGTCTGGTTCAGGCTTCGCGGAAAGCATGCACCTTTCGTAGCGCTGGGGGGTGCCGACTGGCCCCTGAATTTCTTCCAGGTGGAGTACACGCTCGACGGCGACACGATCGCCGTCGGGTTCGGTCCTGACGCCTCGAAGATCGACGTGGAGGATCCAGTTGCCGTCCAAGCTCAGCTCGCACGTCTGGTGCCAGCAGTCGAGGTGGTTGCGGTAGCCAGCCACAACTGGGTGGACGATCCGCTATCCGGTGAAACCTGGCCCATGCACCGCGCCGGTTTTCTCTCGACCTACCTCCCGGCCATGCAGGCGGCGCACGGTCTGGTGCTGTTTGCCGGCTCGGATATCGCCAACGGCTGGTGCGGATTCATTGACGGCGCAATCGAGAGCGGCATGAGCGCCGCCCGTGACGCAGCCTCCCTCTTGGCGCTGCACAATTCCTGAACGTCACTGCTGTTCTCAACCAAACTTCGCTCATGAACAACAACCGATCGCTGATCGACAAGAGGGTGACGGGCGTCACCTGCCATGCTGGATTTCACGGTGCAACGCACCCCCATATTCCCAGACCGAAATTCCCCAGACTCATGACCGTTAAGAAGGATCCGATGAGTATTTCAAAATCCGAGTCCCGGACCGCAGAAGACAGTCCCCGCACGGAGCACTCCACTGCGCTGCGCGCCGGCAGCGTCGGCGTCATGGGCATACTTTTCTTTGTGTTGTCCGCCCAGGCGCCGTTGACCGGAATCGTCGGAGCATCACCGCTGGCCGCGGCCCTCGGCAACGGCCCCGGCGCGCCCGGCGCGTATCTGGTGGTGGGCATCGTGATCGTGATCTTCGCCGTCGGGTTCGTCGCAATGAGCCGCAAGATCCAAGCCAACGGCGCCTTCTACGCCTATGTCACCGCCGCCTTTGGGCGGAAGATCGGCGCGGGAGCGGCATGGCTCGCGCTTCTCGCATACAGCACGGTCCAGGCCGCGATGTACGGGCTGTACGGCGCCGCATTCTCAGGCGTCTTCGGAACCGCAGGGATCGTGGTTCCCTGGTGGCTGCTGGCCATGGTCACCATGGCCGGCGTGCAGGTGCTGGGATCCCTCAACATCGAGCTCGGGGCGCGGGTCCTGGCGGTGCTCGTAGGCTTGGAGGTCGCGATCCTGCTCATGTTCGGGTTCACCGTGCTGTTGCGGGGCGGCGGACCGGAAGGGCTCAGCCTGGCGGCGTCGTTCTCTCCCGCGGCGATCGGCGCAGGGGCCCCGGGGGTAGCCATCATGTTCGCTGTCGCCTCCATGTTCGGCTTCGAATCCACAGCCATCTACTCGGCCGAGGCCAAGGACGCCCACCGCACGGTGGCCCGTGCCACGTATCTTTCTGTGGGCGTCATCGCGGTCTTCTTCTCCTTCATTTCGTGGATGCTGGTCAGCTACTACGGCCCCTCGCACGTCATTGATGCCGCGGGCGCGGCCCTCGAATCGGGCGACTCCACCTCCTTCGTGTTGACGCCGATGGTGGAGCTGTTCGGGCCGTGGGCCGGGACCGTCACCGGCATCCTGCTCGTGACGTCCCTGTTGGCCGGCATCATCGCCTTCCACAACGGCATCAACCGCTACCTCCATTCGCTGGCCCTGCGCGGGTCGATGCCCCGCGTCGTGGCCCGGACCAACCGGCACAAGGCCCCCGCCGTCGCCGCACGAATCCAGACGGCGGTTGCGTTCCTGCTCGTTGCGCCGTTCGCCCTGCTGTCCCTGGATCCTGTCCTGACCCTCTTTTCCTGGTTCAGCGGGCTGGCCGTGGCGGCGCTCCTGGTGCTTTACATGCTCTGCTCCCTGGCCGTCGTCGCGTACTTCCGGCGCGAAAAGGTGGCCGGCCAGATCTGGCAAACCGTGGTGGCGCCGGTGCTCGCCACTGCGCTGCTTGGCTGGGTCCTGTCCCTCGTGATCAGCAACTTCACCGCACTGATCGGCGGGAGTGCGGAAACGGCCGTGGGCCTGCTGATGACCGTCCCCATTGTGTTTGCCGCCGGCGTGCTGGTGGAAGTTGCCGTGGAGCGCCGGGCCGCGCGCGCAGGGGTTCCTGCCTAACGATCGGCCCTGGACGCCGGACTTAGACACAGAAGCGGAAGTGCCTGAACCGCACCCCGAAAGTTGGACTTGAAAGTAAGAGTCCAAGTTTCGGAGGTGCGGTTCAACGTCGCCTTATCCCAGGGCGCTGACCTACTCCGGATGTCTTATTTCGACACGTTAAATCCTCATCGCTGCAGCCCGGTCCGTAACATTGGAACTAATACAGGCTCCGGCTTGCCAAGTTCGCTGTAAAGGACTAGTTGACGTTGTCACTCGAATCATTGCCCGTCCTGGACTTCTCTCGATTGAGTGCTGGCCCGGAAGAGGCCTCCCGGTTTCGGGACGAACTGCGCAATGCCATGCATGAGGTCGGGTTCCTCTATCTGGCCGGCCACGGCATCCCGCAGGAGCTCATTGACGCCATGCTCGACGTCTCCCGCCGCTTCTTCGAACTGCCGGACGAACAGAAGCTCGCGGTCGAGAACGTCCACAGCCCGCAGTTCCGCGGCTACACCCGCGTCGGCGGTGAACTCACGGATGGGGCGGTCGACTGGCGCGAGCAGATCGACATCGGCGTCGAGCGTGACGCCGTGGAGCCGGGCGCCGGCGTCGCTGATTACTGGCGTCTGGAGGGACCCAACCTGTGGCCAAGTGGACTGCCCGAGATGCGGGCGATCGTCCATGAGTGGACCGAGCGGCTGAGTGCCATCTCCCTCGCTCTTCTGCGGGCGCTTGCCGTGTCCCTGGGAGCGCCCGAGGACACCTTCGACGCGGCATTCGCCGCACGGGCGTTCCCCCTGCTCAAAGTTGTGCGCTATCCGGGGGAGTCCAACCCGGAACCCAAGCAGGGTGTCGGGTCCCACCGCGACGGCGGTGTGCTGACGCTCCTCCTCGTGGAACCCGGAAAGGGCGGACTCCAGGTCGAGTACCAGGGGAAATGGATCGACGCACCCCAGGTGCCAGGAACATTCGTGGTCAACATCGGCGAGATGCTTGAGCTGGCCACGAACGGCTACCTTAAGGCGACTCTGCACCGCGTGATCTCGCCCCTTCGCGGCACTGACAGGATTTCTCTCCCGTTCTTCTACAACCCGGCGCTGGACGCGACCATGCCCCAGCTCGCGGTGAGCCCGGAGTTTCAAGCCAAGGCCCGCGGCCTGTCGGTTGACCCGACGAACAGCCCCATTCTGGAGACCTACGGGGATAATGCCCTGCGCTACCGGCTCAGGGCCCACCCAAACGTTGTCGCAGTTCACCACGCGGATCTGATGACGAACTGACGTCGGTGCACACTCCTGAATCCGGCCGGAACCCGTGCCCGTTCTCTCCGAAGGCCAGGCCGGGATTCGTAGCAAATCTGGCCGGCGAAACCAGCCCGCGCAGCTGCTCCGGCAGCCTCCCTGGCAGCAATGAGGAACCACAGCGGGCGCTGACAATGGCAGGTGCTCTCAGCGGCGGGTGCAGGTCAGGCTCAGGCGCCGCGCCGCCAGTCGCTGGGAGACTCGCCGAAGGCGTCCCGGAAGGAGCGGCTGAAGTGGGCCGCATCCAGGAAGCCCCAGCGCCCGGCCACGGCCCCCACCGTCAGGCCGGCCAGGAGCGGATCGCGCAGCTCGCGGCGTGCCCCTTCCAGCCGCTGGGTCCGGATCCAGCTCGCCACGGTGGTCCCGGATTCGTGGAAGACGTTGTGCAGGTGCCGGGTGGAAATGAAATGGGCTGCAGCGATGGAGGCGGGCGAGAGCAGCGGATCGGCCAAGTGCGCGTCGATGTACTCACACACGGATGCCGCCAGAAGGGCCTGTGGCCTCATCCGGTCCGGGGACATGTCCAGTTCCGAATGCAGCATGGTGGAGACAAGATCGAGGGCATTTGTGGCGAGTCGGGACCCGCTGGGACCGCTCAGCGCGTCCAGGTTCTCTGCGAGGTGGGCGAGGAACGGCCCGACGATCGCGGCGAGGCCGCCGTCGGAAGCCATCCGCACCGCCGAAAGCTGAGCGATGCAGTCCGGCGGCAGGGAGAGCGCGTCCCAGGGGAACATCACCACCATGAGCCGGGCGTCCCCCTCGAACGCAAGCGTGTAGGGGCGGCTGGTGTCGTAGATGGAGAGGTCGCCCGGGCGCAGGAGCGCCTCGCGGTTGTCCTGGATGAGGAGTCCGGTGCCCTGCAATTGGAGATTGAGCTTGAAGTAGCGCTGGGTGGACTGGGCGATCAGTGCCGGCGTGCGGTGGACCTCATGGCTCGTGGAGGAGACCTCGACGACCGCCACACGGTCCAGCCTGCGGGCCCGCATGCGGCCGCGGAAGTTGTCCGCATCTGTGCTCGAGGCGGCCAGGGGAACGAAGGACTCCGCGACGAGGTGCCTCCAGTGGTCGAAGGAGGCTGCCGTGCTGTTAATGACATCCTGTCCGGCGGGGTTGGCCACGGGGCGGGCTGCAACTGCGGTCATCGAAGATCCTGACGCCGTCGTATTTCTGGGACTGTGTCGTGGGACACAGTACCTTCAGGGTAGCGCCGCAACCCGCCGATGTCATCTTTTTTCGACAACCGGCGAAAAAAGATTGAGCCGGCTGCCCGCCCGGTGTGCCGGCCGCGCCTAGCTGGCCAGCAGTGCCAGGAAGCCCTCCAGCTGCTCGTTCAGCCCTAGCTCCACCTGGCCTTCGGGGGCGAGTGCCGCCGCGATCTGCGCCCCGAGGAGGAAGTTGAGCAGTTGCCCGGCCAGCGCGGCGTCGGCGACGGCTGTGGTGACGGCGCCGGATTGCCGCGCATGGGCAAGGTGCTGACTGATCGATGCAAGCCACTGCTGCATCGAATCCCGGTGGATCCGGGCCTTGCCGGGATCGTTGATGGCCTTTTGCCAGAAGGGAATGACGATCCGGGCCTCGTTGATCCGCTCCTCATCCAGGGGCAGCACCTCGACACAAAACGACCTCAAAGCCGCCAGCCCGGACTGCCCGGCGGTGACTTTCGCGATGCGTTCGTTGGTGCGGTTGAAGACGTGCCCGAACGCGAACGTCAGCAGGTCATCCTTTGTGGGGAAGTACGGTTTGAGGGCCCCGTTCGCGAAGCCGGCCTCGAGGGCGATTTCGCGCATCGTGGCGCTTTCAATGCCGAGTCGGGCGATGGTCCGCCACGTGGCGTCGACGAGTTCGAGCCGCCGCTGGTCGTGGTCGACAATCTTTGGCACCGGATAGCTCCCCAATTTTCTTGCGTCGGACTCTTGTGGCACAGCTTACATTTCCGTATTCTCTACAACTATAGAAAATAAAGTTCCGACCCGCCAGGGTCCCCGAACGAAGGCCGTCATGATGACCGCACTAACCGACATCCGCACCCCGTGTAGCCCGTACAGTCTGGCCACGAACGCCGAAATCACCGCAGTCCAAAGCATTCTGCGCACCGCGGGCCTGCTGGGCGAGACCAAGCGCATCGCGTACCTCGGCCTCGTGGACCCCACCAGGAACGCGCCGGCGGGAACCGAGGACCGCCGGTTCCGGGTCTTCCTGCACGACATCTCCGGAGGGAGGCCGGCCGACGTGACCGTCTCGGTTTCCAGCGGCGCGGTGATTTCCGCCGTCGAGCTGGACACGGTACTGACCGGCGAGCTTCCTGTCCTGGAGGAGGAGTTCGAAGTCGTCGAACAACTCCTGGCCACGGACCAACGGTGGCTCAAGGCGCTGGCCGGCCGGGGCCTGGACGTCAGCAAGGTCCGCGTCGCCCCGCTGTCCGCCGGGGTGTTCGAGTACCCGGAGGAACGTGGCCGCCGGATCCTGCGTGGCCTGGCCTTCGTGCAGGATTTCCCCGAAGACAGTGCCTGGGCGCACCCCGTGGACGGGCTGGTGGCGTACGTCGACGTCGTCAGCCAGGAAGTCACGCAGGTGCTGGACACCGGCGCCGTCCCGGTTCCCGCCGAACACGGAAATTACACCGATCCGGAACTCACCGGCCCGCTGCGCACCACGCAGAAACCCATCAGCATCACCCAGCCGGACGGACCCAGCTTCACCGTCACCGGCGGCAACCACGTCGAATGGGAAAAGTGGAGCGTCGACGTCGGCTTCGACGTCCGCGAAGGCGTGGTGCTGCACAACCTTGCCTTCCAGGACGGCGACCGCAAACGGCCCATTATCAACCGGGCATCCATCGCCGAAATGGTGGTCCCGTACGGGGACCCGTCGCCGATCCGGTCGTGGCAGAACTACTTCGACACCGGCGAATACCTCGTGGGCCAGTACGCCAACTCGCTGGAACTGGGCTGCGACTGCCTCGGCGAGATCACCTACCTCAGCCCCGTCATCAGCGACGCCTTCGGCAACCCCCGGGAAATCCGCAACGGCATCTGCATGCATGAGGAAGACTGGGGAATCCTGGCCAAGCACAGCGACCTCTGGACCGGGATCAACTACACCCGCCGCAACCGCCGCCTGGTGATCTCCTTCTTCACCACCATCGGCAACTACGACTACGGCTTCTACTGGTACCTCTACCTCGACGGCACCATCGAGTTCGAGGCCAAAGCCACCGGCGTCGTCTTCACCTCCGCCTACCCGGAAGGCGGCTCGGCCAACATCTCCCAACTCGCCCCCGGCCTGGGCGCCCCGTACCACCAGCACCTGTTCAGCGCCCGCCTGGACATGGCGATCGATGGCTTCACCAACCGGGTCGAGGAAGAAGACGTGGTCCGGCAGGCCATGGGCGAGGGCAACGAACGCGGCAATGCCTTCTCCCGGAAACGCACCGTCATTGCCCGCGAAGCCGAGGGCGCGCGTGAGGCCGATGCCCGCAGCGGCCGGACCTGGGTCATCTCCAACCCGCAGTCCCGGAACCGTCTCGGCGACCCCGTGGGATACAAGCTCCACTCCCAGAACCAGCCCACCCTGCTGGCCGACCCGGAGTCCTCCATCGCACGGCGGGCCGCCTTTGCCACGAAGGATCTCTGGGTGACCCGGTTCGCGGAGGAGGAGCGTTACCCCACAGGCGACTTCGTCAACCAGCACGCCGGCGGAGCCGGGCTGCCGCAGTATGTGGCACAGGACAGGGAGCTGGACGGCCAGGACATCGTTCTGTGGCACACTTTCGGCCTGACCCACTTCCCGCGTCCCGAGGACTGGCCCATCATGCCGGTGGACACGGTCGGCTTCAAGCTCCGGCCCGAGGGCTTCTTTGACCGCAGCCCCGTGCTGGATGTGCCCGCGAGTGCACAGCCGGCCGGCCACTGCCACAGCTAGCCCGGCGCCATGAGCGTTGCAGGCGGCGTGGGCGTTGCGGGCGGCGTGGGCCGGCGGGGCGGCATCGTTTTCCATTCGCGGATCTGTTCCGCCGTGACGGCGGCGTCGTGCCTTACCCACCTGGGGCTTGCCGCCGGGAACCAGCACGGGACATGGCTGAACCTGCTCATGCTCGCCATGGTGGCAGTGTGCCTGCCGTGCGCCGTGCACATCTGGCGCCACGGAAGGATCACGGCCCTGCGCCAGGTGATGGCCGCGGCGCTGGCCATGACCGGGGTGCACGCGGTCCTGCTCCTCGGCACCGGATCCGGCGGCTCGGGCCACCTTCACTCCGGAGCGGGAACCGCTGCCGCAGTGGCCGGAGCAGTGCCCGCAGGCTCCGGGGCGCTGCTGGCGGTCATCGCGCTGGAAATGACGACGGCGCTGCTCGCCGCGACGCTCGTGGCCCGGTTCCGCGCACAGGCCCACGACTGAACAGTGTTAGTCGTTGAACAGTGTCAGTCGTGAACCGCGTCAGTCGTTGAACAGCCCCGCGAGGTCTTCCGCCGTCAGTGCGGAGCCGGTGAGCGCATCGCCTTCCATGACGTCGGCGAAGAGCTGGGATTTCTTGGCCTTGAGCGCCATGACCTTCTCCTCGATCGTGTCCTTGGCGACGAGCCGGTAGACCATGACGTTCCGGGCCTGGCCGATCCGGTGGGTCCGGTCCACGGCCTGGGCCTCCGACGCCGGGTTCCACCAGGGGTCCAGCAGGAACACGTAGTCGGCCTCAGTCAGGTTCAGGCCGAAGCCGCCGGCCTTGAGGCTGATGAGGAACACCGGCGCGGCGCCGTTCTTGAACTCGTTCACGACGTCGGTGCGGTTGCGTGTGCCGCCGTCGAGGTAGCAGAACTCGATGTTCTCCTCGACGAGCCGCTCCCGGACCTTGCCCAGGAAACCGGTGAACTGGCTGAAAATCAGGGCCCGGTGTCCTTCGGCCACCAGGTCCGCGAGCTGCTCGAACAGGACATCGAGCTTGCTGGAGCGCACACCGGACAGTGACGGATCGATCAGCGAGGGATCCAGGCTCAGCTGCCGGAGCAGGGTCAGTGACTGGAAGATGGTGAACCGGTTCTTGTTGACATCCTCGATCAGGCCCAGGATCTTTTGGCGCTCCCGCTGCAGGTGCGTCTGGTACACCTTCTGGTGCCGTGGATTCAGCACGACTTCCAGGATCTGCTCCTGCTTGGGCGGCAGATCCCGGATGACCTGCTCCTTGGTGCGCCGCATCATGAGCGGCCGGACCCGCCGCCGGAGCTTGTCCAGCTGCCCCTTGTCGCCGTTCTTCTCCACGGGCTTCTGGTAGTACTCGGCGAACCGTTTGGGGCTGGAAAAGAGTCCGGGGGCCACGATCGAGGTCAGCGCCCAGAACTCCATCAGGTTGTTCTCCAGCGGGGTGCCCGTGATGGCGAGTTTGAAGGCGGCCGGCAGTTTGCGGGCCCACTGGTAGGCCTTGGACTGGTGGTTCTTGACGAACTGCGCCTCGTCCAGGACCAGGCCGGCCCAGGCCTGGGAGGCGTAGGCCTCGTAGTCGATCCGGAACAGGGCATAGGAGGTGATGATGATGTCGGCGCCGGCCATCGCCTCGGCCGGATGCGAGCCGCTCTTGGCGAAGGTTTCGCCGATGGCGCGCACGCTCAGTCCCGGCGCGAACCGTGCCGTCTCCGCCTCCCAGTTGCCCACCACGGAAGTGGGGGCGACGACGAGAAACGGGGCGGTCCCGGCGGAAGGGCCCGCCGAGGATTGGCCGGCAGGGAGTGCGTCGGATTGTGCATCGGGGTCTGCAGCGGTCCCGGCGGCGTCTTTCGCGGCGCAGATCAGGGCCAGGGCCTGCACGGTCTTGCCCAGGCCCATGTCGTCGGCCAGCACGCCGCCGAGGCCGTGGCGGTACAGGAAGCTCAGCCAGTTGAAGCCCTCCAGCTGGTACGGGCGCAGCTCGGCGTTCAGCGTCCCGGGCAGGGGAAGGCCCTTGATGCCGCCTTCGAGCAGGCCACCCACGGACTCGCGCCACGCGGCCGCCTGTTCGTCGACGATGCCGAGGTGAGCCAGCTCGTCCCACAGCCCGGCCTGGAAGCGGCTGATCTGCAGCGGAGCGTCCTTGTCGCCGGGGTTGTCCTGCAGGGAGCGGGCCTCGTCGATCAGCGCCCGCAGCTGGTGCAGCTCTGGCAGGTCCAGCGAGAAGTACGCCCCGCTGGGCAGCAGCATGCGGGTCTGGCCGGCGGCGAGGGCGGAAAACAGCGCCGCGAAGGAAACCGGCTGGCCCTCCAGGGTGATGACGATGCCCAGATCGAACCAGTCGCGGCTGTCCGTCGCCTTTGTGGAGATCGCCACCACCGGGGCTTCTTCGGCTTCGCGGTAGTCAGCAATCTCGCCGGACGTATCCACGGAGACGTCGGGGAGGTCGCGGAGCCGGGGAAGCACGTCCTCGGTGAAGGCTAGCGTGTCCAGTCCGGCCAGTTCTGCCGTGGCTGCCAGGCGCGGCGTGCCCCAGCCGCCGGTCGCGGATTCGCCCAGGGCCGGTACCACGTCCCAAGGTTGCCCGACCCCCTCAAGGATGCGCGCCTCGGCGGGGTCGTCCCGGTAGCCGTGATCGCCCGGATGCCGCCACAGCGGCTGCGCCGTGACGAGGTTCCCGGACGTGTAGTGCCATTCCCAATGCAGCCGGACCCGGTGGTCCGCCCCGTAGTTGGCCAGCAGGGACAGGGTGGGGACCGCAAGGGTTGGCAGTTCCACGGACTCGTCGGAGGCGGTGACCCGGGCGGTCTGCTTGAGCTTGGGGTAAAAGCCGGTCAGGAAGCGGCTTTCGTCCCGTGCGGGGATGTGCAGGGTGGTCCCGCCCGTGACGAAGGTCAGCAATTCCTCGCTGAGACCGCTTTCCAGCGGGGCAAGGGTGATGACGGGGTCGGCGGGGGCGATGCCGGGCAGGGCGTCGCCGTCGGAGGCCAGGAAGATCCCGTGCGCCGGGCGGCCGATGGTCCCGACCGACGCCGGATCCACCACTTCGCCTTCGACCGTGATGGTCGGCGCGAGCTCGAGCCCGCCGTCGTCGCCGCCGGTGCCGAATCGCGCCAGGTTCAGCCCGACGGCGGCAGGCTGCTCGACGAACCGCACCGCCTCGTCGCCGCGACTGTGGACCAGGGCGACGCCGATCTTCTTGGCCTGGGACAGCAGGCTCCACAGGTTCTTGCCGGCGTAGGTGTTCAGTCCCAGCCACAATCCGGTGCCGGAGTGCTGGCGGTTCGCCACGGCTGTGTGCGAGGCGAGGAATTCCTGCATCCACTCAACATGCGCCTCGTTGCATTCGCGCCGGTAGTTCAGGTAGCTCAGCGTGCTCCAGGAGACATCGCCGCGGATCCACTTGCCCTTGGCCCCCATGATGACGGGGCGTGCCTTGAGCTGGCGGACGCTGCGGAGCGGATCGCGGCGGCCCGTGTAGGAGAAGTGCGGGGCGGGTTCCTCGACGTCGAACTGGAGTGCAAGCGGGGTGCCGTTGGCGGACGGCGTGATCCCCGGGTGGGCGATCAGGGGGCCAAGGGCCTGCTCCCAGTCGGCCATTTCCGGCGGCGCGCTCTGGCGGGACAGCCGTGTACCCTCTGCGGGGGCCAGCAACTGCTGCCGGGTTGCTGGGTTGTCTTCGGCCGCGAAGAGCAGGGCCGCCACGTGCTTGCAGTCCTTGCGGACCGGGCAGCTGCAGACACCCACCGTGCAGCTCCATCCGCCCGCCTTCCGGACAAGCTTCGCCGTCGTGGAATAGGGCACGTCGGAACCGCCCCGCACTTTGCCCAGCAGCAGGCCGGTGGCGGCATCGAAGGAGATCCCCGAAACGCGGCTCCCCATGGCGTAGGCAAGCCCGGCCGCGAGGGAGCGGTCGTTGATCGCGGGAGTCTGAATTGCCAGTGCCGCACTCTCGTCCGGATGGGATGGCATGTGCGTGCTACTTTCGGCAGGTGGTCATCTGATCCATCTTACCGAGCCTTAGCAGGCGCTGGAACTTCGCCGGTGGCCGCGGAACCGCCGCTCAAACTTCGCTTGACGTTCAACTGGGGCTCGGCTGCCCGCCGTGAAGACGGACCTACCGTGGAGAGGTCCGGAGTATCAGCAGTGCCAGCAGTAAGGATTCCGCATGACCAACGGTGTGCCCACCAATCAGTCCGCCCACAACTACCCGACCGTGCTGACCACGGAAAGCCTCAAAGGCGGAAGCCAGGACGTTGTCGACGCGAACGTCAACGTGGTCAACGCCATGTTCGAGGAGTTGCTGGACGCGGACGAGATCTCCCCGGCCGCGCTGCGCAGTTACTACGTGGACTTCTACCTGACGCAGGCGCTGGCCGGCGGCTTCGCGCAGTACGTGTTCACGGCGCCCGAACGGGAGGAAGTCGATCCCTACGTCCGCGAAGGCCTGGCGGCCATGGGTGCCGCCGCGCACCTGGATCTCTTCAACCGCACGGTGGCCGCCTTCGGCGCCCTGACCGACACCGACGTCGACACTTACCTCGACGGCGGCAGCGGCTGGGACGCCGGAGGCGACACAGAAGGAGAAGAACCGGGGGACGGAGTCTCCGACGCCGTTCGGCGCATCGAAGAACTGGACGAGGAATTCGAATCGGTCCTCGCAACAGAGGACATCGCGGCGCTGAACGCCGCCTGGCTGCGCGGCCAGGCGGACTTGCTGGTCCTTGGCGACGACGACCTCGACGTCCACATTGCCGGGCGGGTGGCTCGGCTTTCCGATCTCGCGGAGCGCCAGGCGGCAGCCGCCGAGGAAGCGCTCTTGGACGCGCCGGAGTTCGAACAGATTATCCGGGAGCTGTGCGATATTGCCGGCCACAGCCTGGAGCGGATCACCATGGGCGATCCGAACTACGAGCACAACGGGGAAACCACCCTGGCCTGGCACTTCACCACGGAACAGGGCGAATTCCTCATGCTCGAAGACGACGAAGAGGCCTTCATGCTCAACCCCCGGACCCAGGAAATCCTCGCGGCCGTCGAGTTCGAAGAAGCCGTGCAGTTTGAAGAGGCAGGCGCGTAAGCGGTCTTCCCCCGGTACGGCCGGCGCCTGCCCCCAAAAACAGGCGCCGGCAGTACGCCGCCCGGTTCGCCGGGTCAGAAGAGCCGGACTGGACGGAACCGCGGCCTGTGAGCCTACCCTGCGGGCGGTGCGGTGATCATCTCCCCGGAGGGCGCCACGAGGTACCAGACTCCACCGACGCCCTGGCCCGTGATGTCTCCCGCGGCCTTGTCCTTTTCGTAGTAGTAGATCGGCATCCCGTTGATGGTCACCTGCATCTTTCCATCGGCCGTGGGGATGGTTCCGACCTTGCCGGTGACGCCGTTAACGGTGGGGGTCGCCGTCGTCGAGGTGACCGGGGGCCACGCCACCAGGCAGTCGCCGGTGCAGGCGCTGGTCCCGGAGTCCTTCGTGTCCTTGGTGAAGTAATAGACACTCAGTCCTTGGCCGGCCACCACGATCTGGCCCGCCTTGGACTCGCCCACCGAGAGCTCCGCAGCGGACATGGACGCGGGGGCCGAAGTCGCCGGTGCGCTGGATTCTGCGGGAGCGGAGGTGGCCGGTGCCGCCGATGTCGGCGTCGTGGTCGTTCCGCCGCCGCAGCCGGACAGTAGCGCGGCAAGGGCGAATGCGGACAAGCCAATGCTGAGGTGCTTCTTCATTTGCTGCTCCTAGGCTCGAGCCAGCCCAACTCGGAGGCCGGCGCTACGAGATACGACGCCATTGAGCGCGGAATGGTTCATGGCGGAGCTGAAATGTTTATGTCGGGGCTGTCCTGGGGGCACACTGAACTATTGGGTCCGCCCGTACGTCGTACAGGGGCAGAACAAGAAATCCCGGGAGGTGGGACATGCCGCTGGACGAAGACGTCGTGGCTGCTATTTACCGCGACCATGGGACGGCCTTGAAGCGCTTCGTCCTTAGCGCCTCCCGGGATCCGCAGCTCGCCGACGACGTCGTCCAGGAGACCGTGCTGCGGGTCTGGCAGCAGGCGCCGCAGATCACCGGCAGCCTGCGCAGTTACCTGTTCCGAACGGCCCGCAACATCATGATCGACAACTACCGCAAGGCCCAACGGCGTCCGCAGGAAGCCGGCGAACGCGATGTCCCGGACGTTGCGGACGGCGCCGGGCGCATCGATGACCTGCTCAACAAGGTCCTGATGGAGGAGGCATTGCTGCGGCTCAGCGCGGAGCACCGCGAAGTCCTTGTGGCGCTCCACTACCGCCGCTACACAGTCCAGGAGGCATCCGCCCAATTGAAAGTCCCCAGCGGCACGGTGAAGTCCCGGGCGTTCTACGCCGTGCGGGCCCTACGGACGATCCTCGACGAAATGGGGGTGCAGCGGTGAACGGGACCGAGCTGCATCAACTCCTCGGCGCGTATTTGCTCGGCGGGCTGGAGCCAGCCGAGGCCGCAGCCTTCGAACAACACCTTGCCGTGTGTGCCGACTGCCGCCAGGAGCTGGACGATCTCGCCAGCCTCCCCGCGCTGCTCGACGCGATCCCGGTGTCCGACGCCATCGCGCTCACCGCGGCGGCTGCGGCCGCCCGCGAGCGGGCACTTGTTCCGCCGGAACCGGTACCCGTCCCGCGCCGGCTCCTGGACGAGCTCGCCGCCCGCCGCCGGCGAGTGCGGCGCCGGTGGGCGACGGCCGTGGCCGCCGCCGCCGCCGCATGCCTCGTGCTGGGGGTCATGGCCGCTCCGCTGCTGAACCAACCCGCCAAACCGGACGCGAGCTATTCCGTTGAGGCCAGCAGCGGACTTGAGGTCACGGTGGGGCTTGTCAAGAAAACCTGGGGCACCGAGCTGGCGGTGGACGGACGGAGCCTGCCCCACGACGGGACCCTCTCGCTGTGGGTGAAGGACCGTGACGGCGGCGAAGACCGTGCCTGCGCGTGGACGGCGACGCCGAGCGGCAGGGTGCGGATCACGGGGGCGACGCCGGTGCAGCTGGCCAGGATAGCCAGTGTCGAGATGCGCGACGAGCAGCAGCAGACCGTAGCGGTTATCGCCGTGCCTCAGGGCTAGCCCTACATCTTCGCGAGCTTGGCGCGCACCGCCATGTAGATGCCGTAGCAGATCAGGCCGACCCCCACGGCGGCCAGCAAATACACACCGAACGGCTGCTCCCGCAGGGCCTTCAGGCTGCCGTCGAGCCCGGTTGATTGTTCGGGGTGTGCCGTCACCGTGGCGATGATGATCAGCAGGCCCACGAGCAGCAGGGCGAAGCCCTTCGCGACGTAGCCGACGACGCCGATGACCGTCACAGCGGTACGCGCCTGCTTCTGGGCTGGCATGCGCAGGTACTTGAGGAAGGACTTCCGGAAGCCGCGGATCGCGTAGACGATCCCCGTGACGGCTACCGCGGCGCCGATGACCACCAGGAGCGCCGCGCCGCCCGGGGCCTTCATGAGGTTTACGGTCATATCGGAAGTTGACTCACGGTTATCGGAGCCGGCCCCGGTGGCGACCGACGCCAGCGTGAGCGCGAAAAAGGCGTACACCACGGCCTGCAGGGCTGCCTTGAGTTTCTTGCCGACTTTTTTCTTGGTCGGCAGGTGCCCGAAATCGAAAATCGCGTCGGATGCTTGCCAGATGGCCAGCGCAACGCAGGCGGCAAAAGCGGTCCAGAGCAGCAACGGCCCGGCCGGCTGCGCGGCGAGCTCTTCCACCGCGCCGCTGACGTCGGCCTGGCCCCGGCCACCCATGGCGAGCCGGATCGCGACCAGCCCGATCAGGAAGTGCAGCAACCCGGACACAGCGAAACCGGCCCGTGCTGCTATTTCGAGGGGCTTCGAATTGGTGACGTCCTCGGCGACGTCCGCGGCGTCCTTCATTTCTTCTTTGATGATCGTTTCCTTAGTGCTACCCAGCGTGGTTCGTTCCGTAATCGTGCCACGCCAAGCCGCTCAGGAACAGATGCCTGCGGGCCCGGGGGGTGCCTAAATTCTGCGGTAGCTGAGATCGAAGATCAGGCGCCCGGCCTCGTGTGCCTTGTTCTCGAAGCTGGTCAGGATCCGGCCATGAAACCGCGGCGCCCAGCCGCCGGTTCCGTCGACGCCCTCGTTGGGCCCGGTGTGCTCGGTGCTGACGGGTGCCCGGCCTTCCTTGACGGGCGCCCCGCCCACGCGGGACTCGACGCCGGATTCCCACACCTGGGTCAGGGGGCTGTCAGCACCGGCGCGCTCACCCTCGTGCAGGTTCTCGAACTCCGCCGAGCCCGCCATGACCTCGCGGACGTGAACGGCGTAGTTGGACCAGTCGGTCGCGATCCGGAAGATGCCGCCGGGCTTGATAGCCCGGGCGGCGAGATCCACGAAGTCCGGCTGAATGAGGCGGCGCTTGTGGTGCCGGGACTTGTGCCACGGGTCCGGGAAGAAGACCCATAGTTCCGTGACGGAGCCGGCGGGGAGCATGGTCGCGAGCACCTCGGGGGCGTTCGCCTCCACTACCCGCACGTTGCTCAGCTTGCGGCTGTTGATCTTGATCAGCGTGTTGGCCAGGCCCGGGGTGTAAACCTCCACGGCAAGGAAGTCCTTGTCCGGGTTTTCCTCCGCGGCGTGGCATACGGCGTCGCCCAGTCCGGAGCCAATCTCCACAATCAGCGGAGCCGTCCGGCCGAATTCGGCCTCCGCGTCGAACATGTAGTCCGGGTGCACTGAGGTGTTGGCGACATGGCGGGGGACCTCAACCGCCCAGCGGTCCGCGTGCTCCTCCCATGCGGCCTGGCGGCGGCCCTGCAGGCGCGTGCCGCGGCGCACAAAGCTCACCGGACGGCCTCCGTACGTGCCGAACGAGGCCTGGCTGCCGGGGGTCACGGGGCGCGGAAGCCGGGTCTCTTCAGGGTTGCCGGGATCCGGGTCTGCCGGGGTGCCGGGGGATTCTGGGGATTCGCTCATCCCTACCAGAAT
>NZ_CAKKMF010000044.1 GCF_918697925.1 Arthrobacter sp. Bi26 | reverse complement strand
AGACGACTTCCTCGCACAGCTGGTCCTTGAACTCCTGGCTGAACCGGCGACGTGATGCAGGCATTCTGCACATTCCTCATTTCAGTAGTCCCCCGATTTTAAGGGGGTCCACTGTCCGAGAACTCCGTGGCGGCCCACACAGACCGCGGCCAATGTCAGAGGGACCCACGCAGGGTTAATGTCCACACGTTAAAGCAAAAACCCCCTCTGACGAGGGGGTTGCTGTGCCCGAGGTGGGACTCGAACTGCATTCCCACCCCCGCAAACACTGGACTCCCCCGAAAACATGCGGAATCCGGCCCGATCCGGCCCCGGTATGACCCGATCCGACACCCAAAGTGTGTACTTTGATGCTCCTATTGGTGTCAACGGTCGTTGAGCCACGCGCCGCGCAGGTTACCGTGGCCGCGCAGGCAGCACGCGGGCCAACCCGGGATCCGGCATCTGGACGGTTGCAGGGGATTGGCAGTTGAGCCAGGTTTCGTAGCGTTTGTGGAAGTCGTTGTCGTGGGTGAGTCCGCGTTCGAGGCGGGACAGTGCGGTGGGCCAGACGTGGAGGGCGTCCGCGGCTTGTTGAAGGGTCAGGTGCTTGGCTGTGCGTGTTGTCCGGAGTGTTCCGGCCTCGGGTGCGGGGCGCGGGTGGAGGAGTTGGTCGTAGATTTCCCGGGCGACGTAGCGTTTGAGGCAGCGCATGATTTCCTTGGTGCTTTTGCCTTCCTGACGTCGTCTGGCCACGTAGGCCCTGGTCCTGCTGTCGTAGCGCATCCGCACGAGGACCACGCGGTGGATGGCCTTGTTCGCCTGCCGGTCGCCGGCCCGGCTGAGCCGGTGCCGGGAGGTTTTCCCGGAGGATGCGGGGATCGGGGCGACGCCGACCAGGGCCGCGAACTTCGCCTCCGTGGTGATGCGTTCGGGGTTGTCACCCGCCGTGACTAGCAGCTGGCTGGCGACGTCGGTGCCGACGCCCTGAAGGTCGCGCAGCATCGGTGCGTGGAGGGCGAGGATGTCGTCGAGTTCGGCATCGATCAGTGCCAGCTCCTGGTGCAGGTGCCGGTAGCGGACGGCGAGCCGTTTCAGCACGGTCGCGGTGCTGGTCAGCGGCTCGGAGGCCGGTCCGGCTGGTCGTGTCTTCTCCAGCGCGGCCATCAGTGCCGGGCCTGTCATGGCCCGGTATTTGGCGCGGATGGTCTCCGGTGCGGTCACCAGGATCGCCCTGACCTGGGTCATCACGGCGACCCGGGCGCGCATGGCGGTGGCACGTTCCGCGCGCAGCACCCGCAATGATTCCACCGCCCCGTCCCGGGATTTCGGGGTGGCGCCGGCCCGGCCGGAGAGCACCGATTCGGCGGGCCTGGTAGGCATCGAGCGGGTCGGATTTTCCCTGCAGCCGGCGGGCCTGCCGGTTCGGGCGCATCACCTCCACGACGTGGATGCCCTCGCGGACGAGTACGCGAGAGAGTTCGGCACCGTAGCTGCCGGTCCCTTCCACACCCACGGCAAGGACAGGACCGAACTCTGCGATGAACTCGATGATGCCCTGGTAGCCGGACCCCGCGGCGGGGAATTCCCTGTCGGCCACGTGCCGGCCGGTATCGGTGATGAGTGCGACGTGGTGGGTGTCGGCGTGGGTATCGACCCCGGCGATGACTTTCAGATGTTCATTTGCCATGATGAAACTGCCCTGACCTTCCGTTGCGTGCGATGGAACACAAAAGGGCACGCCGGCCGGGTGGGCAGACAAGACAGTAATGGGACTCTTCGAACAGGCTCCTATAAGGTCATGTCCACTTGGCCGCCGCGTTTACTGCGGTCGTGTCGCGGCGGACAGATCAATGTCAGGACAAACCCTCACGCGGGCGTCAGCCACACTTCGAGCCACGCCGCAACACAGGCCAATTCCATCATTACTGTACACACTTCCTTTTTGCCACATTGAGATCGGGAACTCACGGATTCCACTCTTCTGTCCACAACCACCACGCTGCGCAGGCGTTGAGCCCATTGGCAGTGTCTATCAGACACTGCCAACCCGCCGAAAAAACTGACGAAGGCCGGCCTGTGGAAGCACCTCTCCGGGGTGGGGCCGGGATGTCCTCATGCCCTCGGCACCGGACTTTCCAGGGCAGCCGTAGGCTCAGAAAATGATTGGACGAGTAGATGAGGTCGTAGTGGATTGCCAAAACCCGGCCGCACTTGCGGAGTTCTGGTCCTCGGTCCTCGGTGGCGAACCAGTGCATCGAAGCGATGCGTGGTCCTTCATCGATCCGCCGGGATGGACGCGGCTGGCCTTCCAACGGGTGCCCGAAAACAAGCAAGGGAAGAACCGGCTCCACATAGACGTGCACGTGGAGGATGTGCCGGCCGCCTCTGACGCCGCCGAAGCCATCGGAGCTCGCAGGATCGGCAAGATCCACATAGGTACTGTGGGCACGTTCCAAGTGCTCCAGGATCCCGAAGGCAACGAATGGTGCGTTGTGCGCGCCGCAGGCGCATGACAGACAAGCCCCTCAGGAAAACTCCTTCAATGCCTCCGTCAGGAGGCGGCCCGGCGGGCCGAGTCGCCGGTGGATGCCGTTGGAGGCCACCACTTCCGCCGCGATGACGACGTCGGTGACGTCGCTGGCCGTGGCGCTGAAGGGAAACTGCAGCGCCCTGGAACCGGCCGTTCGGGCCGAACCGGGATCCACGGCCATCAGGTCGCAGACCGTACCGACCGCCAGCACAGATGCAGCGATGGGGGTGGCCATCGATCGGGCGGCACCGTCCGTAGCGGCCCGCAGCAGTTCCTGCGGGGAAAACCTTCCGCGCTGACCGGAACCGAGCCGTTCACCGTGCTCCAGCGAGCGCATTTCCACCCACGGGTCTATGACAGCGTGCTGGTCCGTACCCAGCGCTATGGTTGCTCCGGCGTCGGACAATGCGCGGGCCGGGCCGATCCCGTCGGCGAGGTCGGCCTCGGTGCTGGGGCACATCACCACCGTGGCGCCGGCGTTGCCGAGCAAGGCGACGTCCCCGGGCGTCAGGTGCGTGGCGTGGACGGCCGAGAGCCTGCCGGACAGCAGGCCGCGGCGCTCCAGCAGACCGGCAGGCGTGACGCCATAGGCGGCAAGGCAGGCCTCGTTCTCCGCCGGCTGTTCGCTGAGGTGGATGTGAAGGGGCATGTCTACGGGCAGTTGTTTGGCCACCACTGCCAGGTCCTTGTCCGGGACGCCACGCACGGAATGCAGCGCTGCCCCTAGACCGACCATCTCCGGGGGAAAGCTTCGCTCCATTTCGGCGCGAAGCGATGCCAGCCTCGCCAGCCAGGCCTGGACGTCAGCGTCGCCGAACCGCGACTGTTCGGGACTCAGCGGCGTATCGATCCCTCCCGCCAGATACAACGTGTCCAGGAGCGTCAGTCGGATCCCGGCCGCCATCGCCGCCCTGGCCAGCGCCAGCTCCATGGCATGGGGTTCTGCGTAGTGGGCCCCGCCCGGCTGGTGGTGGACATAGTGGAACTCGGCCACACTGCTGAAACCGGCGACCACCATTTCCGCGAACACCGCGCTGGCGAGCTTTTCGTAGCTCTCCGGTGTCAGCTCGGCCGCGCTCCGGTACATCTGCTCCCGCCACACCCAGAAGTCGCCGCGTCCGTGGTGCGTGCGTCCGCGCAGGATCCTGTGGAAGGCGTGGGAATGGGCGTTGGCGGCGGCCGGAAAGACGACGCCCTTTAGTACGTGGTCGCCGGGCTGCGGCTTTGCACCCGGTGTGATCGCAGTAATCCGGCCGTCCCGGACGTCCAGCCGCACCGACGCGAGCGCCGCGGCGGGGTCAACTGCACCGCCGTCGTCGTCGCCCGGGCTCCCGTCAGCCGGAGCGTCGCCGGCCACAACAGCCGACTCGCACCAGAACCCGGTCACAGCAGCCCCTCCAGGACATTCGCCAGGGCCTCGGCACCGGTGTTGGCGTCCTCGTCGGCAACGTATTCCTCCGGGGAATGCGAGATGCCGCTGGGATTGCGGACGAACAGCATCGCGGACGGCACATAGGCGGAGAGCACTCCGGCGTCGTGGCCGGCACCGGTAGGAAGCACAGGAGCCCCGGGCAGGATCCCGCTGATCCGCCGGGTCAGGCCGGGATCGAAATGGACAGTGTCGCTGTAAGACTCCTCCGTGAGGGTAACGGAGCATCCTTCACCTGCCGCTATCCTTTGGGCGGCGCCGTAGATCGATTCGATCAGCCGGGCGGTCACGGCGTCGTTGGGATGCCGGGCGTCGAGCCACATGTCTACGCGGGAGGCAATGACGTTGGTTCCGCCGGGTACCGGCATCAGGCGTCCCACCGTGGCGCGCGCATCCGGCTGGGCTGCGGCAGTGTCGCGCACGGCGACGATGATCTGCGCCGCTGCGACCATCGGATCCGCACGGTCAGCCATCAGGGTGGTCCCGGCATGGTTGCCCTGGCCGCTGATGCTCAGCTTCCAGCGGCCGTGCCCCAGGATGGAACTTCCGACGGCGATGGCCGGGCCGCCCGTTCCCAGGCCCTTGCCCTGCTCAACGTGCAGTTCAACAAAGTTGCCGATTCGGGCCAGGGCCTGGGCATCCGGACCGACGTGCCGGGGGTCGAGCCCGTTCGACCGCGCGACGTCCGCGAACGTGTTGCCGTCGCCGTCGCGCAGGTTCCGCGCCTTGTCGACGTCGATGGCTCCGGTAAGAAGGCGGGATCCGAGGCAGGCCACGCCGAAGCGGGAGCCCTCCTCCTCAGGGAACACCGTGATGGCCAGGGACCGGTTCGGCACATTTCCGCGGGCAATAAGGATGTCGACGGCGGCGAGTGCCGATGCGACGCCGAGCGGGCCGTCAAAGGCGCCGCCGCCGGGTACTGAATCGAGATGGCTTCCAGTGACCAGGGCGCCGTCCTGGGGTTCGCCCCACCACGCCCAGATAATGCCGTTGCGGTCGGTCTCGACGGCCAGGCCACGCTGGAGCGCCTGTTCGATGAACCACGCCCTCAGGTCGAGTTCCGCAGTCGAGTAGACCGCCCGGGAATAACCACCGCGCACCGCGTCGCGGCCCACGTCCTTGATCGAATCCAGGAGCTGGTTGACGGTTTCCAAATGAACCTCCGAGTAGTGTGAACTGCCACCAAGTAAAAACCAATTTCCACTGCATGACCGCTTTCGGCCTATTAACCGCTTTCGGCCTATTAACAGTTGTCGCCGCCACGGCGCAGCCAGTCGTAGAGGTCCAGGCGTATTCCTCGTGCAACTCTCACTCGATGCAGGCTACAACATCAGCTACGCCGTCTATGTGTCTGACTACTCGCGGTACCTCCCTGCCGATGCTGCCCACAGGAAATCCGCCGCTGCCTGAAGCGCCTCATCACCAGACAGCTCTTGCGCCAACTCCAGACACTCATGGCTTAACCCGCCACCATAGAAGGGTCGTCTAGTCGGCGCCCGTCGTGCCGCCCGGGACGTCGAAGGCCTTGAGCACTGCCGCGCCTTCCGCGAGAAGAGGTTCGCGATCGGCTGGCTGGGCCACACGCCGGGTCACATCGCTCAGGAGAGTCTCGACGTACCGCCGGACTACAGCGTGGTGGGCCGCGTCGCCGAACCACAAGAGATCGCGGCACACGCGCAGCAGAGCCCGGACGACGCGAGGTTCGTTCGCGCCGTACCGCCGCACCTGTCCGAGGGCGAGATCCACGAGATAGGCGAAATCGCGAGCCGGCACGTGCAGCCTTATGGTGCCTTGCGCGTCCGCCACGGCCTGCGGACCGTGCTGCCGGAGCGCGAGGGCCGCGAGGATCGAGCCGAGATGATCGACCGCCTGGTTCGCGGTGTAGGGGTCGTTGATGGCGGGCGAGAGCGCCTTGGACGCGACGTCGGCGAGTTGCCGGATCCCGAAGGCGACGTCCTGCTCAAGGGTCCGTTCGTAGCCAATCCGCACGCTCTGCACGAGCGCCCGCCGCAGTTCAGCGCCAGCGTCGGGGGCCAGGGGACCTTCGCCCGCGCTCGCCCACACCCAGGCGAGCGGAGCCCCGGCGACGACGTGTCGGCCGACCATGGGCACCATCTGGGCAGTGAGGCCTCGGCTCGCGAGCGCGCCGACGAACGCCTCAACATGGAAGGCTTGGACATATCCAGACCGCGGTGCCGGCAAGGCCGTGGCGCCGGGCGGCGGGTTTGGCATGCGAAGAGTGGGGTCGCCCGGGACGAACGACCGCTCGATCACCTTGAGTGTGGCCGTCTCGACGCGCTTCATGACTTGGTCCACCTGGATCGAATGCGCCAGGTGGTGGGCGAAGTAGACGAGCATGATCATGCTCACGAACAGCAGCAGCAGTGCGCCGCTCACCGCGAGGCGCGGGTAGTCCTGGGTGCGCTGTCCGCCGGCGATGCCGACGGTGTAGAGGCCCGCCGTGCTGTACGCGAACGTGGCCATGAACGTGCTCAGCGTCACCTGGTTGGGGATGTCGCGCAGGAAGTTCCGCAGCAGTCGCGGGCTGAACTGCGTAGACGCGAGCTGCAGGGCAACGACGGTGAGCCCGAGCACGACGGCGATGACGGTGACCATCGTGCTCGCGATCCCGATGAGCAGGTTCCGCGCGTCATCGGACGTCCCTTGGAATAGGAGGACGGCGAGGGGCGACGCTGCGCCCAGCTGCACTGCGGAGAGCCCCGCCCCCGCGATGAGCGCGAGGGCGACGGCGCACGTCGGCATCGCCCACAGGGCACTCGCCAGATACTCCCGAACGGCCTCACGCCTCACATGTAACACTCTCGGCCGACGGTCCTCGCCCGTCAAGGGCAGCGCTGCAGGGTTGCCGCCCAGTGGGGCGCAGTCGCCCTGGGGGCGCATGGGGTGCTTCTGCAAGTCAGGGGACCACATGCAAAACGTCGCAGACAGACCAGGTCCCGGGCCGGCGGAGCCCTTCGGAGCCGGACCGGGGCCCGACAGCCGACCGCGCGAAGCGGATGCCCATAATTCCGTTGCAGCGAATCGGAACCCAGACCGGATTCGAAGAACCAGCCCCACATTGCCTGGTTCTGGCCGCTCTTCTTTATTGACGACCGCTCTAGCGAATTGCCGGCTGGTGGCCCGCCAAGGCACGCCGTTTGATCCAGGGCGGCGCCTCTCGAGCCGAAAGTTCCTCTGGCCGGGGTACGTTCAAGTGGTTCGATGTGCCTGCGGGGCTTTACGGGGGTTGTTGAAAGAGTCGCGCCAGCCCAGTTTCTGAATCCGAGAGGGCGAGGATGACGTCACCGGCACGCAGTGTGGTATTGCCGCGGACTTGGATGAGATGGCCATCTCGTCGGATCATGCTGATCCACCCTGACTCGCCTAGGGCCATGTCCGCTATCGTGGAGCCGTCTGCCGGGGATCCTGGCTCAACGACGTGCCGGTGTAGTCCGTGTGGTTCGTCTGTGAACCGCAGGCCAATGCCCCAGGGTTCCGGGTCGATGTGGCGCATCGGCACGTGCAGGAGTGCGGCGAGGTAGGGCACGAATGTGCCTTGAACGACGACCGAGGTCAGTACGACGATGAATACAATGGAGTAGATACGTGACGCATCGGCCGGTCCGGCGCTGAGGATGAACATGCCCAGCAGGATCGGGACGGCTCCTTTGAGGCCGGCGAGAAGGATGAATGCACGTTCGCCCCGACGCAGCCGGATGGGTGTTATGAGCAATCCGACAAGGGCGGGGCGGATGATGAGGATGAGCAGGCCGGCAAGGACCAGCCCGATCTCCAGCTCGCCGGATCGGAGGATATCTCGGAGCGAGACGCTGAGCCCGAGAACTGTGAATGCAACGATTTCGGCCAGGCTGGCGATACCGGCGCTGAAGCGTTCGATGTCGCGTTTGTGAGGGGCGCGTTGGTCTCCGATGATGATTCCTGCCAGAAAGACGGCCAAAAACCCTGAACCGTGGAGCAGGGTCGTTGCGGCGTAGATGAAGGCTACAGCCGCCATCGTTCCCACCGAGTGCAGGGCTTCGTTAGGCAGGACAACTTTGCGCATCAGCGCCAATAAGCCATGGCCGGCGAAGAAACCGATGAGCGCGCCGACGGCCATTTGGAGTGTGAAATCCGCAGTGACACTGGCCACGGCGTCAAGCCCGACTCCGGTGACACCGAGCAGGCTGATCATCAGGGCAATGCCGACGGGGTCGTTCGCCCCCGACTCACCCTCCAGGATGGTGCCGGTCCGACCAGTGATTTCCCGGCCGCCCAGGACGGAGAACACCACGGCGGGATCTGTCGGGGACAGCGCCGCGCCAATGAGCAGGGCCGTGCTCCAGCCGAATCCAAAAAGCGCATGTGCGGTCAGCGCCAGGGCGGCGGCCGTTGCTGCAGTCCCGGCGATACCGATCCAAGCAATGGCCCCGGCGGATTGGCGGAACCGGCGCCAGCCGATGTGCATGCCACCATCGAAGAGGATGAACACCAAGGCAACTGTGACAATTCGTTGTTCCACTGTCACCGGGATATGTTCCAACGCAGGGATAACATCGGAGGCCAGGGCCGCGGCCAAGAGAAACACTGCCGGCGCGGGTACTCGGAGCCGGGCGCTGAGGCGGTGGGCCAGCACGGCGGCAAGAAGAGCGGCCGCGACCAAGAGCATGACGAGGCTGAACGGCTCGACGTCGATCACGTGTTGAATGCTACGCCAGTGACGGGTGTCAGAGGCCAGGGCCCGGCCTGTCAGCACTCGCGGCCGCAATTCGTCGACCGAAGACTTTCATCAGTCATATGGCGGCACTTGCGTGAACTTCGCCGCCGCTCAGCAGCCTTCGGGCACGTGGTTGTGTTGGCCTGGCACAGACGTCAATCAACGCTGGCGTGCCCCGCACATCCGTGTTGCCCTTACCCGCAAGCTCGTCGCGGAAGTCGGCCTAAAGTCGAGGGACGTTGATGCCGAGTCCCCCGCCGAGGATCAATGGTCCGGCAATGCCGAACTGGGCCAGGGTCTGTGCTGTGCGCCCGCAACTGGGCTGGAGCCTGCTGGCCTTCATCGTCCTGGACACCGCCATCGGCGCCGCCGCGTACCCCCTCGCTGCACGACGAGGAACCGCCCACGCCTGACGCATCGCCCGTGCTATAGCCGGTGTCGAACGACCAAGGAAGCCCCAGAGGGCATTCGTTGTCCGGGGCTTCCCTGGCTCCCGGCGGACTACGGGAACTCTGCGGCTGGACCACAGGGGGGCGGCGGGATCCCCTGGTGTCACTCGCCCATCATCGTTGGCCGGCTGCGCCCGGCAGGAATTCTGATGAGACATCTCTGTCTTGCGGTCAAAGTCGGGGAACCGTGCATTCGTTGGGTAATTTTAGGAGTTTGGATCGAGGTAGAGCGAGAATCCAGTGATTTCGTCGTTCTCGTTCATCTCGATGTGCAGCTTGTCCTCGTCTGAGCAACCGCCTGCATCTGCGCGCGCCACAAAACGCTTGAGATCTCCGAACGTGGCACGCTGTCCCTCAGGTCCGGAGAACTCAATTTCCAATTTCAGTCCGACAGCCATGGCAGACTGTATGCCAGCCAGCGGGGTCAACCGTCTGTGGGTCCCAGAGCCGGGTCAGCGGCCACCGGTGCGGGTGATGGTGGCTGCCGGAGGATCCGGGGCCGCTCGCCGGTGAACGTACGGCGACCGATCGCCGGAGTGGTGGCGGCCGGATCAGGGCTGGAACCTGTATCCGATGCCCGCCTCGGTCATGAAGTGGCGGGGGTTGCCGGGTTCTGGTTCGAGCTTGCGGCGGAGCTGGGCCATGTAGACCCGCAGGTAGTTGGCTGCCTTGGTGTAGGCGGCACCCCAGATTTCGGTGAGGAACTGCTGCTGGGTGACGAGTTTTTCGGGGTTCCGGACCAGGATTTGCAGGATGCCCCATTCCGTGGGGGTCAGGCGCACGTCCTGCCCGTTGCGGGTGACGCGTCTCAGGGCCAGGTCGACAGTGAAGGAGGCTGTGGTCACCACGCGCGCTTCGTCAGCTTGGGTGGTCCGGCGTTGGCCGGCGCGCAGCCGGGCCAGGAGCTCGTCCAGTCCGAAGGGTTTGGCCACCACTGATGCTTCTTCAGGTGGGAGTCGCTCACCGCGCCGGGCCCCTGACGGACGCCCTTGGCGTCCTGCAGACCGAACAGCAGCCACCGACTGAAGTTCTCCCCGACTCCCGGCCGCACCGCCGAAGGATCCGCAGGCGGCCTGCTCATCGTGGTCATGTGTACCTCTCCGCGCGATGCCCGCCGTCGTGTTCACTGCCGACGATAACACCGGCCCGGGCCGCGCTTCCCGGGCCGGCATCAATCTGGACGGACCCTTAACACCGGCCGTTGCGCGGTCTTCACCGCGAACTCATGGAGCCGCGGGCGGGGATTTCGATGTAGAGGATGGATCCGGCGGCGGGCCGCAGGTACCGGTGTTTACGGTGTCGTGCGGGCCGGTAGAGGTGTCCGAAGGGGTCCTCCACACGGGCTTGCTCCAGCCGGTCCTGGCTTGCGAGCCTTTGGTCGATCTCCTGAATGTTGGACGGGTGTGATGCAAGGCCGTCAATGTTCAGAGACCAGGCGCCCGCGGCCGGTGCTGTCCCGCGTTCCAAGCCGAGGGTTTCGAACAGGTCCGAGACCACTTCGTGACGGGTAGCGGGGTCGAAGCGCCGGAGCCGGTGCCCCTCCGGGTGCGCGTTTTGCGCGTCCAGCCACGCGTGGCGGAGCCAATGGAATTCCACCGGGCCGCGGGAGGGTCCCAGGATCAGGTGGCGGTTCGGATCCAGGGCCAGGCGGTAGGCGGTGCCGCTGCGGTCGATGATGCACGCAGCTTCCCCAACGTACTCAAAAGCCGACAGCAGATCCTGTTCGGACCCCAGATGGCGTGAATAACGTCCCGGCGCTCACTCGCGCATCTGTCAGCCGCCGCCGCGCCGGGGCAAGGCTCAGCGGTGCGGGCCGGTGTGCCGGTTGCGCTTTCGAGTTCGCCCCGCTGAGGCGTTCGCAGGTGCGGTCACTTGGATCCCGCGGAGCGCGGTGGTGGGGTCGGCACGCGTGGGAGCAAACATGCGGTGAGGTTGCGGACGGTAATGCCGGTATGTGTCGCGGGCACAAGCAGCGCGGAGGCGAGAGTATGGCCGCGTTGGCTCGGGCCGCTGGCTTTGCGGTGGCGGGTTTCGTAGGCGCGGAAGGCGGCGGCGTGGTCCTCGGGGGTGACGGCCAATGTCTCGGCCAGGGTGGTGGCGCCGATCATGGCCAGGCTGGATCCGTCTCCGAACAGGGACATGCAGGAGGCGGCGTCTCCGAGCAGCGCGACCCGGCCGCGGGACCAGGCCGGCAGCCGGACCCGGCTGACCGAGTCGAAGTACAGGTCGTCGGCGGCGCGCAGGCGCTCGAGCAGTTCAGGCAGCACGGGTGGCGCGGGTGCCGGCCAGCCGGCGTAGGCGTCGAGAGTGATCCGCTTATGGGCCTCGACGTCGCGGCGGTCGAGCCCGGGCCGGGCCGGGCCGCGAAAGATGAACGCGGCCCCCTCGCTGCCCCGCACGGGGTGCACCGTCAGTGACCGGCCCGGCGCGTTGTACATCAGGATCGTGGCCGGATCTGCCGCGAGGCGGTCGAGCGGCAGTGTGGCGACGTACAGCCCGAGGTGGCGGACGAAGTCCGTCTCCGGGCCGAAGACCAGGGTGCGCACGCTCGAGTGCAGCCCGTCGGCGCCGACCACCAGGTCAAACCGGCGCGGGGCGGCGTGCTCGAAGGTGACGTCGACTCCCCCGGTGTCCTGGCGCAGCGCAGTGATCGCGTCGCCGAACAGGAACTCGGCGTCGTCGCGGGCGGCATCGCAGAGGATCGCCGAAAGGTCGGCCCTGGGCACCTCGACCTCGCCGCGATGTGGCCGGCCCAGCCGTAGCGGACCGATCCGGCGGCCGGAGGCAGTGACAAAGGAAAAGCCGGTCGCGTGGGTGGCCGCGTCACGCAAGCGCGGCATGATTCCCATCCGGCCGGCCACGTGGGCGGCCCCGCGACGCACGTCGACCGGGTTGCCGCTGGAGCGCAGTCCCCGGGCGCGTTCGACGACCGTGGGGCGGAATCCCTCCCGGGCCAGCCAGTACGCCAGGGTTGGGCCGGCGATACCGGCACCGCAGATCAGCACTGTGCCTAGCCCCATACCCGCCATCCTAACGATTTCGAAGTGCCCAAGAACCTGGCTCAGCCCGCGGCCACTGATGTGCGCGCCGCGGATCATCTAAGCGCCAGCCGTGGTCCGGGGCGGTGTTGAGGGCCCCGGCCGGCAAGCGTCTGGCCCCTGCACCTATGCCGGCCCCCTACCGCAACACCCTCCGACCGCTCCCCCGCCGCGAAAGACTCATCTAAATTGTTCCCGCACAGCCGCGCGCAGACGGAACCGCAAACCGCCATTTCAAGCCGCGATTTGACCGCCCACTCTCCCAGACCAGCGGCGAAGGCCTTAGAACCGTCCCGGAGAAAGAGTGGCCCGGTATCCGAAGAACATGCATGCTTATCTGCAGCGGCAACTCGCAAGTCAGTCCACTTCAGCAGCAAACTTTTTATGCGAGTCCGCCTGGTGCTGAGAGCCACTATTCGTTCTAGAAGGAACAACGGGGCCAGCCCGCTAAGGAGGTCCTCTCGTGGGAGGAAAAGTGAGGCGGTGAGTACGTCTGGCCGGCTTCTGGGCTGGCTGCTTGGCCTTCCACCGGTTCGGTCGCCATCCGTAGGGGTGCAGCGCGATCTGGCGATCCCGGCGCGGGATGGGGTGGTGCTGTTGGCGGACCGGTATTTTCCGGTGACCGACGCCCGGGCGCCGGTGGTGTTGATCCGCACGCCGTATGGGAGGGGGTCAGCCAACATCCTCGTGTCGCGGCTGATCGCCGAGCGAGGCTACCAGGTCCTTGTCCAGAGCCTGCGCGGCACCGGCGGATCCGGCGGGACCTTCAACGGATTTGTGATGAACCGCGACGACGGCCTGGCGATCATCGAGTGGATGCGGGGCCGGGACTGGTTCCCCGGCGCGTTCGCCACGTGGGGCGCCAGCTACCTCGGGTACGCCCAATGGGACTTGGCCTCCCAGGTGATACCCGAATGGAAAGCGGCGATCCTCGACGTCGGTCCATCGGATTTTTATCACACGTTCATGTACCCCGGAGGTGTCTTCGCCCTCGGCAACGCCCTCGGATGGGCCCAACTGGTGAGCAGCATGTTTAGCCCGGACCAATCTATCCGGACCCGGACCGTGTCGGCGCTCACGGCCAAGGCCCGGTTGACGCGCGCCGCGAACCAGCTGCCGGTCAGTGGAGCGGACAGGGTCGCCACGGGTGACCGGATCGGATACTTCCAGGAATGGATCCGGCACGAGCGTTACGACGAATACTGGGCGGCAATGGATTACCGCCCCAACGCCTCGAACATGCCTCCGGTCGTGCATCTGGCCGGAGCGTGGTGGGACTTCTTCCTCCCCAACGTCCTTGCCGACTACGCAGCGCTAAGTCGCCCGGGACGATCCGTGCGGCTGTTCATCAGCTCGGCGGCTCACGGCCGGAACATGGCACTCCGGTCCTACCAGCGCGATGCGTTCGCCACGCTTGACCGCGCGCTCGGAAACCGACGCCCGTCAGAACCTGCTCTGCCGGTCAGGGTGCGGGTCACCGGCACCCGCCACTGGGCCGAACTGCCCGGCTGGCCCCCGGCGACCGGCCGTCCGGCCCGGTGGTACCTGCAGCCTGCCGGAATACTCGACATGCGGCCGGCCCCGCCCTCGCCCCCGTCCCGTTACGTCTACGACCCGGCCAACCCGACACCCGCGGCTGGCGGCAGCGTCGTCGGCTGGGGCGCCGGCAGCCAGGACAACAGGACACTCGAAGCCGGCACGGACGTCCTGACCTTCACCAGCAACCGGTTGGAAACCGATCTCGACGTCATCGGCCCCGTCACCGCGACACTGTACATCCGCTCCAGCCTCGAGCACACAGACTTCCATGCCAGGCTCTGCGACGTGGATCCGCACGGCCGGTCACTAAATCTCTGCGACGGGATCATCCGCCTGCACCCAGGAAACAACCTCCCGGACCCCGAAAGAATCCGAACCGTCCACATCCAGCTCTGGCCGACAGCCCACCGCTTCCGCAGCAGCCACCGCATCCGGCTACAGGTCTCAAGCGGCGCCCACCCGCGCTTTAACCGCAACCCCGGGACAGGCGAGCCGCTGGCCACTGCCATCGAGCTGCGCGTCGCCCATCAGGAAATACTCCACGACCCCCCGCACCCCTCTACCCTGAATCTTCAGGTCGTCCCTCACCCAGGCGGCGCAGCCCACTATTCTCATGACGGACGCCACACCCATCTGAACTGCGTCTCCGTACAAAAGGGGCAGCTGACGGCAGTCCGACGGCGGCGGGTCTCCGGCGAGGGGTCCCGCCGTCGTCGTCCATGCCCCGCAGGGCCGGCATGAAAAAGAAAAAGGAGTTTCCGATCGGAGGGTAACCTTTCGGGCTACCCCCTGCTTGGGCCTCTGCCGATGGGCGGATTACGTCACGCCGTTGAGGCTGCTGTTGCCTACCGGCACAGGCCGGGTGAAGGGAACTGCTTGGGCATAATCACTATCTGTCTCACAGAAGATAGCGGCATCAAAACCGGGACGGTTCACGGACAGGTGGGTTCGATCCCAATGCCATTTCGACAAACCACCGCCGCCTACGGGTAGCCTTGAGCCATGGCCTCATCCGCACCCACCCTCGCGACGCGCTGGGAACCCCTGCCCCCGCGAGTCATAGCGGAGCTGCTCGGGCCGTCATCGGCGCGTTGGTGGCTGTCCGGAGGGGTGGCGCTCGACCACTGGCTCGGCACTAACACTCGCGAGCACGACAATGTCGATGTCAGCACGACGATCGCCGACCTGCCCCAACTGGTGCAAGACCTGCCGGCGCCGTTTAGCGCGTGGGCTCCGTCAGGCGACGGCGTTCTCCCTTGGGCAGAGGCTGATATGGATGCCGATCTGCAGCCGATCCGTATCCATGACGACGCGACGGGCGCATGGGTACTGCAGGTCGACGTCGAGGACGGCACGGATCGCGTCTGGGTTTATCGCCGAGATCCCCGACTGCAACTGCCGTGGGATCGTGCAGTGATCGACGTCGACGGCATCCCGACCGGGGCGCCCGAGGTGCAGCTGGTCTGGAAGGCGCTGCGTCCCCGTCCGGAGGACGACGCCGACAAGGATGCGGTTCTACCGGAGCTCTCAAACGAAGCCCGCGCCTGGTGGGAGCACGCGATTCTGACGATCCACCCGCACTCGTCATGGTCGATCCATGTGCGTAGCCCGTTCGCTCCGGGTAAGGCCAGCTGGAACAGGACGAAACGCTAGCGCTCCGCTTGGACCGGCCGGCGATGGGAAGCCTGACTGTCCTGCCTGTGTCGCGTCGATGAGGTGGCCTACGATCCAGCCGATTCTCAAGAGCGAGTGGTAGCACCCTGCAGGACATGGTCTTCATTACAAGAACCTCACAATCTCGAGGTCGACTGGCGACACCGCGTCGCACCGTCCCCACCGACCTCTTCAGTTGCGCCGATGCAGCGTGAGCGGCCTGTCCGATTTTGAGACGCCCGCAGACGCTTACGACTACGACCTGTATTCATCCGCCGCAACCGCATCAAGCACCAGCGAGCGGAACCATCGCTGCGCCTGCGAGAGGCTGGCCTCGCGCCGCGTGTACAACTCCACCGGCGTGCTCTGCCCGGACCAGGGCAGCTCGGCGATGCGAAGGCCGGGAAACCAGCCGCAGAACACCCCCGCTACATGTCGAGGCAGCAGGACGACCAGATCCGTCGCCTCGAGCACGGCGGGCACGGTGCCGTATTCCTCCATGGTCAGCACGACCTGGGACATCAAGTCGTGTTCGGTCAGCGCCTGCACAGGATAGACGTGCCCGCCACGGGCGGAAACCCGCACAAAGCGCCTCCCCTCGAACATGTCAGGCCCGGTCGCGGGCAGTGGATGGGACCCGGACGACAGCGCCACGTATTCGACCGAACGCACGTGCGTCCTCCACAGCCGCGGTGTGCTGATCCGCGACACGGTCAGTGCCAGATCGATGGTGCCGCGGATTAGCCCGCCCTCGACCTCGTCTGAATCGAGCCGTTCTACCTGAATCCGCGGATCGGCGCCGACCCGCCCGAGGGCGGTCATGATCGGTGGGAGGAACGTCTGCTCGCCGATCGAGGTGAGTCCGAGGACGAGTTCGCCGCTGAATCCGGTCGGTTCGAACACGTCCGATCCCATGACGGTCGCGTCTATTTGTGCCAAGGCGTTGTGTAGGGGCCCAAACAGTTGCGTCGCCTTCGCGGTCGGCACCATGTCGTTCCCTTCGCGACGGAACAGCTCGTCGCCGAACCGCTCCCTGAGCCGCTTCAGGGAATAGCTGACCGTGGGCTGTGTCACGTGCAGTCGCCTGGCGGCGCCCGTGACGCTGCGCAGCTCGTAGAGCGTGACGAATGTCCGGAGCTGGTTGAGGTCGGTGAACGTCATCTCATAGATCCTATCTATGGCTCTGTCTTTGCATATCTATTGGATCACAGTGGCAAACACCCCTAAAGTCAGTTTGGGGCAGCACTGATTCAACGACGTGCAGCTGCTCTCGCACCGCTTACACCCAGTGACAAGGACGACACACGTGATTATCGACATCCACGGCCACTACACCACAGCTCCAACACAGCTCGGAGCCTGGCGTGACCTGCAGATCGCATTCACTGAAGGACGCGCGGACGCTCCTGACCCCGCGACCCTGCGCATCAGCAATGACGACATCCGTGAGACCATCGAGGCCAACCAGCTCAAGCTCATGAACGAGCGCGGCAGCGACGTCACCGTATTCAGCCCTCGTGCCTCGTTCATGGCGCACCACATCGGAGACCTCGCTGTGAGCGAGACCTGGGCCCGGATCTGCAACGACCTGTGCGCCCGCGTCAGCGAGCTCTATCCCGAACACTTCCTAATGGGGGCGATGCTCCCCCAGTCCCCCGGTACGGATCCCGCGACGAGCGTTGCC
Source organism: Arthrobacter sp. Bi26 (assembly GCF_918697925.1). Classification (GTDB taxonomy): domain Bacteria; phylum Actinomycetota; class Actinomycetes; order Actinomycetales; family Micrococcaceae; genus Arthrobacter. The sequence goes on along the minus strand of NZ_CAKKMF010000044.1, from coordinate 22,949 downwards.
GAGCTTACTCGCGCCGTCGAGGAACTCGGCGCTGTCACCGTGAACCTCAACCCCGACCCGTCCGGCGGCAACTGGACGTCCCCGCCGCTGACCGATCGCTCGTGGTACCCGATATACGAGAAACTCGTCGAGTACGAGATCCCGGCGATGGTGCACGTCAGCACGTCGTGCAACCCGGCCTTCCACACGACCGGAGCGCACTACCTCAACGCCGACACCACCGCGTTCATGCAACTGCTCCAGGGCGACCTGTTCCGCGACTTCCCCGAGTTGAAGCTCGTAATCCCTCACGGCGGCGGCGCCGTTCCCTACCACTGGGGGCGCTTCCGTGGACTCGCAATGGCGCTGGGCAAGCCCGTAATCGAGGAGCACCTGCTGAACAACGTGTTCTTCGACACCTGCGTGTACCACCAGCCGGGCATCGACCTTCTCACCAAGGTCGTCCCGACCGAGAACATCCTCTTCGCGAGCGAGATGATCGGCGCCGTGCGCGACGTCGACCCGCGCAGTGGACACTACTTCGACGACACCAAGCGGTACGTCGACGCCACCACGAACCTGAACGACGCACAGCGCGCGCAGGTGTTCGAAGCCAACGCCCGCCGTGTCTACCCACGGCTTGACCGCGCCCTTACTGCGCGCGGACTCTGAGAGGACCATCAAATGCGACTGAACAACCTCGGCATCGTCCGCACCAACATCGAACGTCCGGATCCCACGGACGTCGAACGGCTTTCGCAGTTCGGCGTCGCCACTATCCACGAGGCGATGGGGCGAGTCGGGCTCCTGCGCCCCTACATCAGGCCGGCCTACACCGGCGCCAAGCTCTGTGGTCCGGCAGTGACCGTGCTGCTGCAGCCCGGTGACAACTGGATGTTCCACGTCGCGGCCGAGCAGGTGCAGGAGGGCGATGTGATCGTCGCCGGCTGCACCACCGAAAGCGAGGACGGCTTCTTCGGTGAGCTGCTCGCCACCTCGCTGACCGCCCGCGGCTGCAAGGGCTTGGTGATCGACGGTGGTGTCCGCGACGTCGCCGATCTGGAGAAGATGGATTTCCCGGTGTTCTCCCGCGCTGTCAACGCCAAGGGCACGGTCAAGGCCACCCTCGGATCGGTGAACATCCCCGTAGTGGTCGCGAACGCCGTGGTGAACCCTGGCGACGTGGTCGTGGCCGACGTCGACGGCGTCGTGGTTGTCCCGGGCGAGCTTGTCGGAGCGGTGGCAGACGCCAGCCAGAAGCGCGAGGATAACGAGGAAGCCAAACGCGTGAAGTTCCGTGAAGGCGTCTTGGGCCTGGATATCTACGGCATGCGCGAGCCTCTCGCCAAGGCCGGCCTGGAATACGTGGAGAACTGATGATGACACACGGCGATACCACCGGAGATTTCGAGAAGTCGGAGGGCTGGCTCGACTGGTATGACGGACCGAGCACACCGACGTTCCGGCTGCCAGAGGGCTCTGTAGACGCCCACTGCCACGTGTTCGGGCCGGGCGGGCAGTTCCCCTACGCACCTCAGCGCAAGTACACCCCGTGCGACGCCTCGGCGGACCAGCTGTTCGCCTTGCGAGACCAGCTGGGATTCGACCGCAACGTCATCGTACAGGCGACATGCCACGGTTCCGACAACCGAGCCCTGGTCGACGCATTGCAGCGTAGCGGAGGTCGCGCCCGCGGCGTTGCGACCGTCCGCCGTGACGTGACCGACGAGCAACTCGCCGAGTTGCATGAGGCCGGGGTACGGGGCGTCCGGTTCAACTTCGTGAAACGTCTGGTCGACCGCGTGCCCACCGACTCGCTCGAGGAGATCGTGACCAAGATCGCGCCACTTGGATGGCACGTTGTGATCTACTTCGAGGCCGAGGATCTGCCCGAGCTGTACGACTTCTTTTCGTCGATCCCGACCGACTTGGTCGTCGATCACATGGGACGGCCCGACGTGACCAAGGACCCGGACGGTCCCGAGTTCGAACTGTTCCTGCGATTCATGCGTGAGAACACTAACGTGTGGACCAAGGTCTCCTGCCCTGAGCGTCTGTCCGTCACCGGCCCCCGCGCTCTCGAAGGCGAACAGCACGCCTACCGCGACGTCGTGCCCTTCGCCCGCCGCGTAGTCGAGGAGTTCCCCTCCCGCGTCCTCTGGGGAACCGACTGGCCGCACCCCAACCTCAAGGACCACATGCCCGACGACGGGCTTCTGGTCGACTACATCCCGCAGATCGCGGCGACGTCGGAACTGCAGCAGCAGCTGCTTGTCGACAATCCTCGCCGCCTCTACTGGCCCGAAGGAGTATGACATGGCACTCGACAAACCGTACAAGAACGTCCCTGGCACCACCATCTTTGATGCCGAGCAGGCCCGAAAGGGCTACAACCTAAACCAGTTCTGCATGTCGCTGATGAAACCGGAGAACCGCGAACGGTACCTGGCCGACCGCGGTGCGTACCTGGACGAGTGGCCTCTCAACCCGGTGCAGCGCCAGGCGGTGCTCGACATCGACCTCAACACCTGCATCGCCGAGGGCGGGAACATCTACTTCCTGGCCAAGATCGGCGCCACTCACGGCCTGAGCTTCCAGCAGATGGCCGGCTCGATGACGGGCATGTCTGAGGCCGCGTACCGAGACATGATGATCGGCGGTGGGCGCCGCCCGGAGGGAAACCGCCTCAAGGATCTCGACGGATGGACGCCTCCTGAGCCCGGTCAGAAGGCCGAGACGATGCGGCAGGATGCTCCGGCGCAGTACACCTCGGCACTATTCACCTCGCACGTGCCGGCGATCGGCGCGGCGATGGACCTCGGCAAGACCGAGGAGCCGTACTGGAAGAAGGTGTTCTCCGGGTATGAGTGGACGCGAAAGTGGGCCAAGGAGAACCTGCCCGACGTCGTCATCCTGGTGTACAACGACCACGCCACGGCCTTCGACTCCTCGATCATCCCGACCTTCGTACTCGGCACCGGCGCGGAGTACCCGGTCGCCGACGAGGGCTATGGCCCCCGCCCGGTGCCCGACGTCAAAGGCTATCCCGAGCTGGCCGCACACATCGCCCAGTCCGTGATCCAGGACGACTTCGACCTCACGCTCGTCAACGAGATGGTCGTAGACCACGGCCTCACGGTGCCGCTGTCGCTCGTGTATGGCGATGTCGAGGAATGGCCCGTCAGGGTCATCCCCCTCGCCGTAAACGTTGTGCAGTACCCGGTGCCGTCCGGACGTCGCTGCTACGAACTCGGGCGTGCGCTCCGCCGTGCGCTGGACAAGTGGGACGGTGAGCCGCTCAACGTACAAATTTGGGGAACCGGCGGCATGAGCCACCAGCTGCAGGGCCCACGCGCTGGCCTCATTAACGAGGAGTGGGACAACGCATTCCTGGACCACCTCATCGCCGACCCCGTGGGCCTGACAGAATGGCAGCACATGGAGTACGTCGACGAGGCCGGGTCCGAGGGCATCGAGCTCGTCGACTGGCTCATCGCGCGCGGTGCGATGGATGATCAGTTCGGAGGCGAGAGCCCCGAGGTGAACCACCGCTTTTACCACGTGCCCGCGTCGAACACCGCCGTCGGCCACCTTGTTCTCACGAACCCGACCGACTGACCGCATCCGCAACAAAGGAGCCCCCATGACTGACAAGATCCGTGTGGCCGTCGTCGGCGCCGCAGGCGCCTTCGGCATGAAACATCTCGACGGCCTGATGAACATCCCCGATGCCGAGGTGACCGTCGTCAGCGGCACGCGGCTCGAACCGACCCAGGCGGTCGCCGAGAAATACGGCGTCGCGAACGCCGTTGTCGGCCTGGACGCCGTGCTCGAGCGCGACGACGTCGACGCGGTGATCCTTGCGACGCCCACGGGGCTCCACGCGTCTCAGACCCAGGCGGTGCTCGCCGCCGGCAAGCACGTGCAGGTCGAGATTCCGCTGGCCGACTCGCTCGTGGACGCCGAGGCAGCGCTCGAGGCGGCTGAATCATCCAATCGCGTCGCAATGGTCGGCCACACCCGCCGCTTCAACCCCTCGCACCAGTTGGTACATAACCGGATCGCCTCGGGCGAGTTCCACGTGCAGCAAATGGACGTGCAGACGTACTTCTTCCGCCGCACCAACACGAACGCGAAGGGCGAGGCCCGGTCCTGGACCGACCACCTGCTGTGGCATCATGCCGCGCACACCGTCGACTTGTTCGCCTACCAGGCAGGCAAGATCGTGCAGGCGAACGCGATCCAGGGCCCGATCCACCCCGAACTCGGCATCGCGATGGACATGTCGATCCAGCTCAAGAGCGAGTCGGGCGCGATCTGTACGCTGTCGCTGTCGTTCAACAACAACGGGCCGTTCGGCACGTTCTTCCGCTACATCGGCGACACCGAGACCTACGTCGCGCGCTACGACGATCTCTACAACGGCCGTGAGGAGTCGATCGACGTGTCGCACGTCGCTGTCAGCATGAACGGTATCGAGCTGCAGGATCGTGAGTTCATCTCGGCTATCCGCGAGGGACGCGAGCCGAACTCGTCGCTTCGCCAGGTGATCGACTGCTACCGCGTGCTCGGCTCGCTTGAGAAGCAGCTGGCGTGAGGCTGCCCTCCACCGGGCTCGGCTGCATGTCGCTGAGCCACGCGTACGGCGTCCCCCCGTCGCGTGGCGAGGGGCTGGCGATGCTGCGCGCGGCTCTTGACGAAGGCATCGGGATGCTCGACACGGCGACGCTTTACGGCGGCGGCCGCAACGAGGAACTTGTCGGTGCCGCGATCGCGGGGCGCCGCGACGAGGTGTTCCTGGCGAGCAAATGCGGGATGGCGTCCGTCGACGGCGTGAAAGTCATCGATGGACGCCCCGATACGCTGCGCGCACAGGTCGATGCTTCGCTGAGCCGGCTCGGTGTCGACTACATCGACCTGTACTACCTGCACCGTTGGGACAAGAAGGTGCCGATCGGCGACAGCGTCGGCGCGCTGGCCGAGATGGTCGCCGCGGGCAAGATCGGCGCAATCGGCCTGTCCGAGGTGTCGGTGGCGCGGCTGCGCGAGGCGCAGGCAATCACCCCTATCGCGGCTGTGCAGAACGAGTACTCGCTGTGGAGCCGCAATGCCGAGCTTGGCATGCTCGACGCCACTCGCGAGGACGGCGTGACTCTGGTTGCGTTTTCCCCGGTGGCACGGGGCTTCCTGGCCGATGCGATCAAGGACCCGGGCGAGATGGCCCCGAACGACATCCGCCGCAGCATGCCGCGCTTCCAGCCCGAGCACTGGGGTGCGAATGCGGCACTGCTGGACTTCTGGCGAGAGCTGGCCGCGGAGGCCGGTTGCACGCCCGCACAGCTCGCACTGGCCTGGCTGCTCTCCCGCGGCGATCACGTTCTGCCGATCCCGGGAACAACGAGCGTCGCGCACCTGCGCGAGAACATGGCGGCGGTCGGCATCTCTGTCGACGGCGCGCTGCTGGCGCGGGCCGGCGAGCTGATTGGCACGGCCACCATCTCTGGCGCGCGCTATGCACCGGCATCTGCCGCCGAAGTCGACGCCGAGACCTTCGAGGATGCCGCATGAGGGCGATCTCGTCGATGGCCACCCGCCACGTTCTCGCCGACCTCGCTGAAGCTGCCGCCGCGGCGGGGCTACCGCTTCTGCAGCTCGAATCCGTCGGCGGAGTGGACGCCGCCCAGCGGGTTACCGTCGGCGAGCCGTTCGACCTTGTGTTCCTCGCCGTGGACGCTCTCCAACGCCTCGCTGCCGAGCGGCACGTCGATCCGGCATCCATCGCCCCGATCGTCCTGTCGGAGGTAGCCGTAGGCGTGCCCACACGCAGCCCCGATGCAGCCAAACGTCCCGAAGGCACGGCCTTTGCGAATGCCGATGAGCTTCGCAGCGCCCTGCGCACGGCATCCCGCATCGGATACTCCACCGGTCCGAGCGGAACCGAACTGTTGCTAATGATCGACCACTGGGGCATGACCGATGAGGTCCGCGACCGGCTGGTGCAGGCCCGTCCAGGCGTGCCCGTGGCGCGCCTGCTCGCCGAGGGCGAGGTCGATCTCGGCCTGCAGCAGCTCAGCGAGTTGGTCGGGCAGCCCGGCGTGCGCATCCTCGGCGTCCTCCCCGCCGACTGCGCGATCAGCACGGTCTTCGCGGGTGCTGTCGCGACATCCTCCAGCGACGCGGCTCGTGCTGCGGAGGTGTTGGCATTCTTCCGCTCCGACCTCGCGGCATCCATCAAGTCGTCGCACAGTTTTCGCGCGCCCTGAGGCCCTGCCGTGACGGATTGACCGATACGGGTCCTGCAGACGTTTAGACCGATGCGAGGCGCACAGACGACCGTGGAGAACGAACGGGCGAAGCGCGGTCCTGTCCACCTCGCGCCGGGGTCCTCGGCGAGCTGGTGACCTGCCAGAATGTCCCTTTGACGCCGCGCCTCACGGGCGCGGCGATGTCCGAGCTCTTCCCGCGGCTTCGGAGTCGCGCATAACGTGGTCATGTCCCGTAAGGTGGAACCGCTTCGCTCTTGTCAGCCAGATTTGGCGGAGGTTACCGGCTACTCGTTCGCACCGGCGCTCTATGTCCGACATTGCCTCTCAGCGCCAACAGCACCGAAGGCGCCTCGTGCGACAGGGCCGATGCTGCAACCGGCTTCGATTGGAGGGACCTTGTGAGCAGGCCCGCTCTTCGGCCTATCGAGACCTGCCGCTTTGGGCGCTCCCTGTTGACTGAATGTGGCGCTGTCCTTGGGATTATTCCTCCGTCATGGCCTGGGCGATGGACGTAAGACGGGCAGTCCGCGTCGACGTCGTGGATATCCGATGTCGTACCGGAAAGGCTTTCTCTGCCTAGATGAGTGAGTCCGTATTCGTTTAGTGGTCGTAGGCGATGAGTGAGCGTTTGCGGGGTGCGTCGATGTGCCAGTTGTGCCAGATGCCGGCGGCGAGTGCGAAGAGTCTGGCCGCGACTCTGGCATAGACTCCGGCGAGGGCCCGTCCGCCGTGCTGTTCAAGGGTGAGTTGGCCTTTGAGGGTGTCGAAGACGGATTCGATCCATTGCCGGATGCCGCCGAAGTTCCCGAAGCGGGGCTTCTCGTCTTTGCGGTCCGGGCGGATCAGGTGCGCGCCGAGGTCCTCGGTGATGAACCGTTCGAACTCCCGGCCGGCGAAGCCTTTGTCGCCCGCCTGGCTCAACGAGCTTGGTGGGGGTCCTGGACCGGTGGACAAATCATGAGGAAGACAGCGTTCGCACGCGTCAGGTGGGCGACGAGTCACGCCGGTTCAGGACCTTTACCATCATTACCGTGGGCGAGAGGCTACCGTGGTGGTGAGGCTGTTCAGTCCTTGCCGACGCCGACGCCGACGGCGTCAGCGTGCTCCGGCACGTTGCACGCTTGCGCACGCGAAGCTTCTTCTCGGGTTCGCTGAGGCCGGCCGAGCGCAGTTCGTCGGCGGTCCAGCCAGTGTTCCAGAAACGCACTCATCACCGCAGCCCAGCCCGACCCGACGACAGCCGGCACCCGCTGAGGGGTGCCGGCTGTCGTCGGGTCGGCCTGGGGATGCCGGGCCGCGGGGTTCCGAGAGTGCGGTGCGGCTCAGGCCGGATCCGCGGGGGTCGCCACCTCGGGCTGGGGATCCGAGAGGGTCTTCGGGACCGTGTCCTCGAACTGCGGGAGGCGGTTCAGGTACTCCACCACCGAATCCGTGGACTCCACGTCACCGAACTTGTTGTCGATGTCGTAGAGGTTCCACTGCACGACGCCCGGGACGCGGTCGCCGATGGTCTCCCGGGGGATGATCGGGCGGAAGCCCTTCGCGATCGCGTCCTCGACGGTGTGGCGCACGCACCCGGCCGCGGTCGCACCGGTCACGATCAGGGTGTCGATGCGGTTGGAGGTCAGGAAGAGCTCCAGGTTCGTCCCCGGGAACGCCGAGGCGCGATTCTTCTCGATCACGACCTCGCCGGGCGCAGGCGCAATGCGGTCGTCGATCTGCGCCCAGTAGGAATCCGCCGGAAGGGTCTCCGTGGGGATCTTCGAGTACCACAGACCCATGTCGTTCGTCCCGGAGGTGGCGTCGCGGTTGCGATACACGTTCGTGGTGTAGAAGACCGGGACGCCCTTGGCGCGCGCGGCCTCGTTGATCCGCTGGACGTTCGGGATGATCTCCTCCATGCCCGGGCAGCTGAACGGGTGGCCCGGACGGGTCCAAGCGTTCGCGAGGTCGATGTGGATGACGGCGGGGCGGTTGCCGTAGCCGATCCGACGCTTGAATCCTCGCTCGTTGTAGATGCCCGTGCCTGCTTCGAACGCCTCCTCCAGCACTGCTGCAAGACGGGCTTCGATGTCGTTGGACGTCTCTGTCTCTGTTGTCATGGTTCTCTCCACTCTCTCGGCTGTTGTGTTTCTACGGTAGCAACGAGGTTGCTGTAGTGGATACTGTAGCGCACGAACCGGCACAGCACCAGAGGTGCCCGGAGTCCGCATCTCCACCGCACCAACTTTCGATAGGGCGAGCATCGGCGAGTGCGTCACTCCGGCAGCCCGGCGAGGGTCCGGTTCGCGGCCGCGGCGGCACTGCTGACCACGATCCGGGCGCGATCAGCAGTGCCTGCCCGGGGGCCGCCCGCCGACCCCAGCTGCACGGGCTGAGGCGTCCGCAGTTTTCCCGGCGGAAACATTCGTGCCACGCGATGACAACATCCCCCGGTTTCTCTGATGAGGCTCCCATTGCTCCACGAGCAACATCGTCGGCCCGCCTGGTCAGGTATATCGGGTGGATAGAGCGCACAGTAGGCCTATGTGCGTTGCTCCTGTTGTGACTATGTTGCTAGCAAAGCAGCCCCTTCGGGACAAGGCAAAGGCAGGGAAGCCTGCCGAAACTCGGATGTAGTCTGAGCGGAACACTTTGAAGGCCCGCCAAGGCGGGCTTTCTGTTCGTTAATCTCACGTCCGCAGTATGGAACTGACAACCTCAGTGAGGCGGGTACAGTTTGCGGCATATGATGGCCCCAAAGAGTGGCGGGATAGTCACGTAGCGCGAAAGGATGAAGGTGGCAGGCAGGCCGAGGCAGGACAACGGGCAGGTCCAAGGAGCTGCGGCGTCACTGTTGAATGGTCTTGCTGTACTGGAAGCCTTTTCCGTTCAAAGTCCGGTTCTTGGTGTGACTGAGGTTGCTCAGCGTGTTGGCCTCCACAAGAGCACGGTCTCACGCATCCTTAGCGGTCTAACAGAAGCTGGATATGTCCAGCGGGATGAGGAGACGGGACGGTATCGGCTCGGGCTGGGCCTCCTCGCGTTATCCGCCCCTTTGCTGGCGGATCTGGATGTCCGCCGTGCTGCGGTTCCGTATTTGGAGAGGTTAACCGAAAGCACCCAAGAGACCAGCGCTATCTCGGTCTGGAATGGTCACGAGGCCATCGTCGTGGAGCAGGTTGCCAGCCCGAATCAGGTCAAACACACTGCCACCATCGGAACCCGGTACAACAAATTCGAGAGCTCTTCGGTGCGGGTTTTCCTGGCGGAGCTGGCGCCGGCTCTCGCGACCGAACTGATCGAATCCGGGCAGATACTACGCACGGCAGGAGATGGTTTGCCGTTGGACCACACCGCCCACCTGCAGGAAGTCGCCCGGCAGGCATACGCCGTTAACGACGGTTCGACTACGGAGGAGGAGTTTGGGGTCTCCGCTCCGGTTCGGGATTACCGGGGCAAGGTGGTTGGGTGCATCACTGCATCCGCCCCCCGTTCCCGTGTGCACAAGCACGCCACCAAGGATGCTCTGGTTCAAGCCGTACAACAGGCTGCCTCGGAAGTATCCACCCGCTTGGGCTGGGCGGCCTCGCTTCCGGGGTGATTCATCCACGCGGCTAGGCGAACGTCAGCAACATCGTGTATTCGACCGCATTCAGATCGAGACGCTTGACCGCGCTGTCGCACTTGGAAAAAGTCTTCCGAGAGGGAGCAGCTGCCAACTTCGAGGGGGTGGCCCTGCTTGAGGTTCCGTCGGTCCCTGCTCTGGCAAACCATCGAGGATCACGACTCGCAGGCCCATCGGCTCCTGCTCGGATCAGCCAACAGCGCCGTCAGCGACCTGGATCTGTTTCCCCGGCAGGCTGCCCAACCGTGTAGACACCCGCGCCGCGGCCTCTAGCACGGCATCGCGCAGGATCGACTGACTCTGCATGTACTGCACTCGGGATCTGGGCGCGCTGGCTGTGATGCAGCCGACGACTTCGCCCCGGTAGTCCCGCACAGGAGCGGACACGCCGTATTCCTCGTAAGTGGTCTCGCCGTCGTTGACGGCGAAGCCGTCGTCCCGCACGCCGACGAGCTGTTCGTGGGCCGGGTCTTCGAGACCGAGGTAGCCCTCCCGCAGGACCGTACGGTCGGCAAGCAGACGGTCGGTCTCCTCGGGCGGCAGTTCGGCGAGGAACACGCGGACTGAGGAACTGGCGAACTTGTTGTAGCGCGTGCCGATCGCCGCGCTGTGCTTGACCTGGTGGGTGGAAGCCGTTTGTTCCACGACAATCGCGTTGCTGCCGTTCCAAACGGCGATCGCGGCCGTTTCGCCGGTGGCCTGTGTGACCTCTTCGAGGTGGGGCAGGGCGGCACGGCGGACGCTAAGCTCGGCCAGCAGTGGTCCGGCCAGGCCGATCATCCCGAGCCCGAGGCGGTATCGCCCTGTTTCCTCGTCGCGCTGCACGTAGCCGGCTTCGTCCAGGCCGCTAAGCATCCGGGAGACCGTGCTCTTGTGCAGGCCAACGAGCTCGGAGATCTCCGTGACGCCCAGGAGGGAACGCTTGGCGACGGAGAAGGCTTCGAGCACGGTAAGACCGTTGAGCAGCGATGCTGCCGCCCCTTGCGGTTTGTCAGTGGTTGTTTGTGGGTCAAGCATGGGTTCTCCCTCTCCAGGCGCTACGCGCAGTCACCGTAGCCATCGTACGGTGTGCCCATCCAACCTCTCTCGTCGGAGGACAAATCATACCTGTCCCGGCACGCCGCAGTGCGGCCCAGGAGATCCGGGGCCGCGCTGTGGCATTGAGGGTCAGATCAGGCGACGGCAGCCCTGGCGACCGGGATCGCCGAGGTCGGGACGGTATCAGCGAAGTCGGGCAGGTTGTTCAGGTACTGGATGACGTTCTCCAGCGGCTCCACGTCGCCGAACTTGGAGTCCATATCGAACAGGTTCCACGCCACGACTCCTGGCACGCGGTCGCCCACGGCCTCCTTGACGATGATCGGGCGGAAGCCCTCGGCGATCGCGTCCTCCCCCCTCCCCACCTTGCTTGGCAGAGCCTTGCCGAATCCTTCCGCAAGCTGCTCTCCAACACTTTGGGAGGCGCACGTCCCCTGACGCAAAAGGGGAAGTCCCAAGAAATGAACGTCAAAAGCATTGCGCGTTGTTCATAAAGGAACTAAATTGCTTTCTAAGCAACGATGTGAGCTACCGCACATCGGATTGCGGGACCGGACCCCCGGCCCAGCGGACTAGCTCCAATCCCGGGTGAATCCGGGCCCGGCCGAGAGGCCCCCGTCTTTACCTTCAACCCAGTCCTGAACCAAACTTTCGAAAGGACCCCCTTATGAAGCGCATCGGAGTAGACGTCGGCGGTACATTCACCGACTTGTATTTCTCGGACGACGACCAGCGCATCGCCGTTGTGGAGAAGGTTCCCTCCACCCCGCACGATCCGTCTGAGGCCGTGATCAACGGCATCATAAAGCTCTGCGCGAAGGCCGGTGTGTCGCTTTCGGAGATCGACCAGCTGGTGCACGGAACCACTGTCGCCACCAACACCGCGCTGACGCACACGGGTGCGGAGGTCGGGATGATCACCACCGAGGGTTTCAGGGACATCCTGCACATCGCCCGTCACAAGAAGCCGTACAACTTCTCCCTCCAGCAGGATCTGCCCTGGCAGACCAAGCCCCTGATCAAGCGCCGCCACAGGCTCACCGTCAAGGAGCGCATCACCGCACCGAACGGCGAGGTCCTGGTTCCCCTGGACGAGGACGAGGTCCGTGAGCGCGTGCACGAGCTGAAGGCGGCCGGAGTCGAAGCCATCGCCGTCTGCCTGCTGCACTCGTATCTGAATCCCGCCCACGAGCAGCGGATCGGGGAAATCGTCGCGGAGGAGTTCCCTGAGGCCTACCTGTCCCTTTCCAGCGAGATCGTGCCCCTGTACCGGGAGTATGAGCGGTTTTCCACCACGGCGCTGAATGCCTATGTCGGGCCCCGGGTCTCCCGTTACCTCTACCGCCTGCAGGAGCAGGCAGAAGGATTGGGTTACAAGCGGGAGATCCTGCTGATGCAGTCGTCCGGCGGTATGGTCCCGATCAAGGAAGCCGCCAAGCGGCCCGTCACACTGATGATGTCCGGACCGGTCGGCGGCCTGATCGGCGGCATGTGGGCCGGTCGTCAGTCCGGCTTCGAGAACGTGGTCACTCTGGACATTGGGGGGACCTCAGCGGACATCGGTGTGGCCTACCAGGGTGAACTGCGCATGCGCCACCTGCTGGACACCAAGATCGGCGACCACCAGGCAATGGTCCCGATGGTGGACATCGACACCATCGGCGCAGGCGGCGGCTCCATCGCCTACGTCGACGCCGGCGGGGTCTTCCGCGTCGGTCCGCAGTCTGCCGGCGCCGTCCCGGGCCCGGTCTGCTACGGCCGCGGCGGGACGGAGCCGACATCAACTGACGCCCAGATGCTGCTGGGGCGCATGCGTCCTGACCGCGTCCTGGCAGGCTCAGGCATGGATCTGGATCTCGATGGCGCCCGAAAGGCCATGGAAGGTCTGGCGGAAAAACTCAACATGTCCGTGGACCAGGCCGCCCTCGGCGCGCTGCAGATCCAGAAGTTCGGCATGACCCAGGCGATCGAGCAGAACTCCGTACGCCGCGGCTACGATCCACGTGACTTCACCCTCGTCGCGGCAGGCGGCGCCGGCGCACTGTTCGCCTGCGAGATCGCCGCGGAGCTGGAGGTCCCGAAGGTGCTGATCCCGGCCCACCCGGGCATCATGGCTGCGACCGGCCTGCTGGCTACCGACGAGAAGTATGAGTTCGTCGCCACGAGGCGGTTCACGTTCGCCAGCGCGGACCCCGCCGCAATCCAGGGCTCCTATGAGCAACTGGCGCGCGAGGCCAACGCCCAACTCGATGCCGAGGATGTGCCAGCCGGACGCCGCAAGCTCGAATGGCTCGCCGACGCGCGCTACGAGGGCCAGGGGTACGAGATCCGCTTCACTGCGCCCGCCGGACCGGTTAACCAGGCCTGGCTGGAAAAGGCCGAGGCAGCCTTCCACGACGCCCACTTCGAGGAGTACGGGCACCGCTTCAAGAACGGCACTGTGGAAGTCATCAACATCCGCGTGGAGGCCAGCGCCCTGATGGATGACCTGCCCACGCCGGAAGCGATCAAGTCCGGTTCCCTCGATGACGCCCTGGTGGAAACCCGCCCGGTGACCTTCGAACAGGATGGCAAGCCGGTCACCTTGGACACCGGCTTCTACGACCGCGACAGGATGGGCGTGGGAATCACCTTCACCGGCCCCGCCATCATCGAGCAGTACGACTCCACCACAGTTATTCCTCCGGGATTCTCCGGAGCGGTGGACGCAGCCGGCAACCTCGTCATCGACTGCCCGGCCGCCACCCAGAGCGCCGAGAAACTGGCCACCCCGATCCTGATGCGCGTGATCGGCGGCGCCCTGAACTCCGCAGCCAAGGAAATGGCATCGGTGCTCTTCCGCATGGCCTACTCCTCGATCATCCGTGAGTCCGAGGACCTCGGTGCAGGGCTCTTCGACAAGGACGGCAACGTGCTGGCCGAGTCCGACTCCACGCCAATGTTCATGGGCTCGATGCCCAAGATCGTCAAGGGTGTGATCTCGGTCCTCGGCGACGACATCCACGACGGTGACATCATCCTGCACAACGATCCGTACCTCGGCGCCACGCACTCCCCCGACGTCGCGATCATCGAACCGATCTTCCACGACGGGGAACTCGTCGGCTTCGCCGGCGCCTCGGGCCAGCTGATCGACAACGGCGGTGCGTACTCCGGACTGATGGTGGACATCCAGGACATCCAGTCCGAAGGCACCATCTTCCGGGCAGTGAAGATTTCCGAGAAGGGCGTCCGCCAGGAATCGCTGATCCGGCACATCCTCAACAACACCCGGACACCCACCTCCAACGAGGGCGACTTCCAGGCGATGATCGCCGCCTGCGAGCTGGCCAAGTCCCGCTATACCGCCCTCATCGAGCGGTACGGCTTCGGCGCGGTCCGCGAAGCCGGCCAGAGCTGGATCGACTACTCGGAGCGGATGCTGCGCCAGGAGATCGCCAAGATCCCCGACGGCGTCTACGAGACCGAGGTCGGCTACCTGGACGACGACGGCCGCAACTACGGCAAGAAGCTGCCGATCGTCGTGAAGGTGATCATCGAGGGTGACGAGATCACCTACGACCTCACCGGATCCTCCGAACAGGTGCCCACCGCCTACAACTGCGCATTCGAGGGCACGACGGTCTCGGCATTCACGTTCATCACCCGGATGATATTCCTGGACGAGGTCGCCTTCCCCGTGTTCGTGCCCCAAAACGAGGGCATGCTCAAGCCGCTGAAGGTCATCGCCCCGGAGGGCACCATCTTCAACCCCACGTACCCGGCCGCAACCTTCTCGCGGTTCTCCCAGGTACAGCGGGCCGTCGACCTGGCCCTGCGGGCCCTCGCCCCCGTCATCCCCGAGCGCGTCACCGCCGGCAACTCCGCCCACATCCACTTCATCTCCTACTCCGGATGGGACGAGAAACAGGGCGAGTACTGGGTCTACCTCGAGGTCAACGAGGGCTCCTACGGCGCCCGCGCCACCAGCGACGGGCCGGACTCCGTAGACAACCTCATCGCCAACACCCGCAACAACCCGATCGAGGAGCTCGAGTGGCGGTTCCCGATGCGCACCGACCGCTACGAACTGCGCTCCGAGCCGGCGGCCGCCGGTGAATTCCGCGGCGGCATCGGCATCGTCCGGGAGAACACCTTCCTGACCGACACCGCGATCACCTGCGAGGGTGAACGCCACGAGTCGGACGTGCCATGGGGCGCCTTCGGCGGCCATGACGGCCTCAACGGCTCGCTCGTGAAGAACGTCGGCCGGGCGGGCGAGGAGTCCTGGCCGTCCAAGGTCACCGGACGTCAACTGCTGGCCGGTGACTCCCTGCAGATCACCGTGCCCAGCGGTGGTGGCTTCGGTGACCCGCACAAGCGGGACCCGCTGAAGGTCCTCGAGGACGTGCTGGACGGCTTCACGACCGCCGAGGCGGCCGCCCGTGACTACGGTGTGGTCCTCAAGGAGGTCAGCGGCCAACTCACGGTCGATCTGAGGTCAACCGCCGAACGCCGCGAGGTTTTGGTCGCCGAGCTCAGTTCCGCAACCTAAGCCAGTAAACGCAGTAAAAGGGGCGGCCTGGAGCCAGTTATTGACGCTGGTCTCCAGGCCGCCCCCTTCGTTCCCTACTGATCACACCCCCACCATCCCCGTGAATTAGGAACCGTTATGACCACTGCCCCAACCTTTCAATTTGTCGAGTCTGATGTCACGCCCAAGGACGTCCGGCTGGCCACCTGGATTTGCTTCTTCGCCTGGACCTTCGCCGTCTATGACTTCGTCCTGTTCGGCAACCTCCTGCCGGTGCTGGCCGCAGACCTCGGCTTGAGCGCGGCCCAGTCCACGGGGATCAATACCTGGGTGACCGCCGGCACTGCACTCGTGGCCTTCGGGATCGGCCCGATCGTCGACCGGATCGGCCGCCGCAAGGGCATCCTGATCGCCGTCGTCGGTGCCGCCGTCGCCTCACTGCTGACCGCCACTGTCGGCTGGGTTGTGGGCATCGCTGCCGGCCTGGGACTCGTCTTCCTGGTCCTCGTGCGTTCACTGGCCGGCCTCGGCTACGCCGAACAGGCCATCAACGCGGCCTACCTCAACGAGATGTTCGCCCACAACAGCGATCCCGCCAAGGCCCGCCGCCGCGGTCTCATCTACTCACTCGTCCAATCCGGCTGGCCGGTCGGCTCCGTACTTGCTGCCGGGTCCGTCTACCTGCTGTTCCCCATCGGCGGGTGGGCGCTCTGCTTCGCCGTCGCCGCCCTCCCCGCCGTCTTCATCGTCATCGCCGGACGCTGGCTCAAGGAGAGCCCCCAATTCGCCCACCGTCACCAGATCGACAAGATGATCAAGGACGGCCGGATCGAAGAGGCGCAGCAGCTCGGAAGCAAATACGGAATCGACGTCTCGGAGAAGGCCAGCCCACTCGTCTCGGTCTTCCGCGGAGAGTCGCTGAGGTCCACCCTGACGATCGGCGGAGCCTTCCTCCTGAACTGGCTCGGCGTCCTTGCATTCGCGATCCTCGGCACGTCGCTGCTTACCGCACCGGACGGCAAGAACATCGAGTTCGACAACGCGCTGCTGGTACTCATCATCTCCAATGCAACGGCCTTCGCCGGCTACCTGTTCCACGGCTGGCTCGGCGACCGGATCGGGCGCCGCAACGCGATCGGAATCGGCTGGATCCTGTGTTCCGCCTCCTTCTTCACCATGCTCCAGGCACCGAACGGGAACTTCCCGCTCATCATCGGGCTGTACAGCGCCGGGCTGTTCTTCCTCATCGGCCCCTTCTCCGCCCTGCTGTTCTTCACCGGCGAAAGCTTCCCCGTCCACACCCGGGCAACCGGAAGCTCCATCATCAACGCCTCCGGCCAGGTCGGAGCGATCATCGGCGGCCTGCTGATCACCGCCGCCCTCGCCGCCGGCGCCGGCTGGATCAACGCCACCCTATGGTGGGGCGTCCTCCCCATCCTGGCCTCCGGCCTGCTCATCTTCGCCGCCCGGAACGTCGACCCCAGCAACGTCCGCCAGGACTGACAGGGACGAACCCGCACCACAAACACCATCCGCACGGCGGGAACTCCCTGAACACCAGAGAGCTCCCGCCGTGCCTATGACTTTAATAAGGCAGGTTCCCTTATCGGGTGGACCACCTAACGGCGAGGTCCTCACCGCCCTCAAGCACTGGCGCTGATACCGCCTGATCCATGAATGCACCCCCGTCATCTACCGGTCCAGCGGGTTTGCTGCTGCACCGTTTCCCCGCCTGGGTGAGCAGGAGGTGGCATGCCGAGGTTGCCGAAGAGGGCTGACGGGCCGCTCGTTCCGCTAAGCTTCCTTGCGCAGCTTGGCCTGCTCCACCAGCTCGGTCATCCACGGCCGGTGCCCGCGGTGATGCCCCGACGCGTGCCGATAGCGGCTATCACGCAACGCGGAAGTGATCCGAAGGGGCCCATAGGTGGGCAGCATGGACGCTGCAACCGGGACGGGCAGGCGGTGACTCTGGGACAGCTTCAGCTCTGAGCTTGCTGGGTTTGGAAGATCCTGTCGCTGACACTATTGCCAAAACTATGGAACCGGCTTCCGTTGCCGTTGACCGTGCCGTCCAGGACGTTGAAGCTCCGTCCGGCAACCTGGCCTCGCTAGGACGTCCACTCTCCTCCCCAGCCCTGTCCACAACTGGCAACGTCAGGTCCGGAGGAAAACTAATTCATCGACGACGGCACCTTCTGCCCAGGATTCCAGTTCCTCCCGGCGGACAGCTCCGCCCGACGGCAGTTGAGCTCTTTGAACGCGCGATGGAACTGAAGATCCCGCACAACCACTTCACGGTCTGGATGGTCATCCCGCCCCGGGAACCAGGCGGATCTTGGCCCGTTGTTGCGAGAGTGGTTCAGTCGTTCAGATGGCACTCTTCAGCTGCGGGGCGGGGATCCTGCTCGATTTCGTCGTACCGGGTAGTTTCAGCTTCAATGGCTACATGCCTCCCGTCTGGTCATTGCGCCAAAGCCTTCCCTCTGACGCATCATGGATTGCCGAGCTCCGCGCTCAAGTCATGCGTCCCGATCTCGAGCGCCTCGGACGCTGGGATCCGGTGCGCGTCAGACAGCGCTTCCTCACGGGCTTTCACCCGGCGCATACGTTTGTTATCGACGTCGGAGCCTCCGCGGCGGGTGTCATTGCTGTCCGCCCCGAATCGGATGAGAAATGGATCGAACACTTCTATCTGGCCCCCGAGTATCAAGGGCAGGGTCTGGGGAGCGCGGTGCTGCGCCACGTATTGGAGGCGAAGCGCGATCACCGGCCTTTCCGGCTCAACGTCCTCCAAGGCAGCCCGGCGAGACGCCTCTACGAACGCACCGGATTCGTCCACGAGCACGAGGATTCGATCGATGTCTTCCTCGTCGCCGAAACGGACCGGAAGGTCGTGCCCAGGAGAACCCGCTCCCGCTGAACGACCCGCTTATTGGACAGGCCAATGGTCAAGCAAACTCTCCGCAGTCCCCCGGAATTAGTGCCTCCGCCGCCTGCCGCGGGGATGCCGGCCGCCGGTCAGTGGCCGGTGCGCATCCGGTCACGTGCGCACCTCACAACGGCGGACAAGTCCAGCCCGTAGGTCGGCCCGTCGCCGGAACCGTACTCCTCGAGGCGGGCCGCACCGCGCTCGAGGAGCCGGATCGCACCAATGCTGTTCCCCCGGGCGGCGTGGGTGAGCCCGACGCAGATCTGGGCGAGACCTTGCCAAAGGTTGCGTTCTTCGGCCGGCCCGGCTTTCCACCGGGCCTCGAGTACCTCATGAGCGGCGAAGGGCCGGCCTGCCTCCACCAGACTCCGGGCCGCAACCAACGTCTCCGCCGGCGGCAGCGGCTCCTCCGAGACCGGCTCGACGCCAACGCTCCCGTACGCCAGCGGCCGGCCAAGAGCGTCACGCGGCCGGGCCTGCCGCGGGCGCCTTGCAGCATCCCGATCCCTGTCACCCGTCATTGCCGTCTCCGCCCTGAGCGTGCCCGGAGCCTACCGACCTTCATACGCCCAATCCTAAGACCCGGCCCTTCGAACATCCGCTCCGCCGCTAGGATGCCGTCGGGACAGCGGCCGCGAGAGAAGAAATGATCACCGCTGGTCGCAAGCGGCGCAATCTGGCATGCCGACCCGCGAAGGTACGTCAACTGGATCGTTTCACGGCGCTCGATTGGTGCCTGGGCCGATCGGGTGACGGCGTCCTCATCAGATGAACAGGAACTTGGGAGAGCGCGCACCATGAGCAACGAATGAACAGCCCCCGACGTTGCAGTGGACGTCCGGTTCACCCTGGCCGGTACACCCCTGACCGTCCGGCATAACGGCCAGGGGCTGGAAACCTGCGAGTGGCTCCCGACGCCTCACTGGCCCCACGGCGCGCTGGCGTTGCTGTTGCCACGGAATTTTCCGAAGAGGATCCTCAATGTCATAGGACTCCACGGTGTACGTCAAGACCGAAGCCATGACCATTGTCAGCACCGTAGACACGATCCCAGCGGTGAAGGGTTTGACTATGGCCGCCAGCACGCTCGAAATAGGGCGGACTGCTTTCGGGAGACAGGCATGGGCGAATGCGTTTGCCGAGCTGTCAGCCGCAGACCGTGGCGTGCGGTTGGAACCCGATGATCTCGAATTGCTCGCCACGTCAGCCTACTTGATAGGCAGGGACGACGTCGGCGAACAGGTCCTGGCACGCGCGCACCGAGAGCGATTGCGTCGTGCGGATCGCTCCGGCGCAGCCCGGTGCGGGGTTTGGCTCGCAATACACCTCGTGCTGGGCGGCGAGAACGCCCGGGCCGGGGCCTGGCTCGCGCGCGCCCGCCGATTGCTCGACGACGTCGGACATGACTGTGCCGAGCAGGGATACGTCCTAGTGTTGGCCGGACTCGAAAGCGTGGCGGAGGGCAACGTACCAACTGCGCGCGCCACGTTCAGCCTTGCCGCTGACTCAGGCGACCGCTTCCGTGACCCCGATCTGATGGCGCTGGCCCGGCTCGGGCTCGCGCAGTCCCTGGTAGGTGCGCGTGAAACGACCCGGGCCGTAGAGTTGCTGGACGAAATTATCGTCCCTGTCACTGCCGGGGAAGTGTCCCCAGTCGCTGCCGGAATCGTATATTGCGCCGTGATCGAGGCGTGTTTTGACGTGTTCGACCTGCCTCGGGCGCAGGACTGGACGGCGGCTCTCAGCCGCTGGTGCGCGGCCCAACCGGATTTGGTCCCGTACAGAGGGCAGTGCCAAGTGCACCGGGCCCAGATCCTGCAACTCCATGGTGCCTGGACGGATGCCGTGATTGCCGTACAGGCCGCCTGCAGGCGGCTGGCCGACCCGCCGGACCAGCCCGCACTCGGCGCAGCGTACTACCAACTGGGCGAACTGCATCGCCTGTGCGGCGAATATGCAAAGGCCGAGGCGGCCTACTTGCATGCCAGCCGATGGGTGCGGGACCCGCAGCCAGGACTCGCGCTGCTTCGGCTTGTCCAAGGGCAAATCGAGGCGGCTGCCGCGGCCATTCGCCGGTCGCTTAGCGAAGCAGGGAACAGTGTGGACCGCGCCAAGCTGCTCGGCCCTTGTGTCGATATTATGCTCGCGGCAGGTGATGTGCCGGCCGCCCGGGCGGCGACCGACGAACTCCAGGGAATCGCGGAGGGATTCGGCGGGTCGTGGCTAGGCGCGCAGGCGGCGCAGGCCTCTGGAGCCGTACTCGTCGCAGAGGGGCATTCGCAGTCTGCAATGGCGGCGTTGCGCCGCGCCTGGACGGACTGGCAGGAACTCGACGCACCATATGAAGCGGCCCGTGTCCGGGTCCTGATGGGACTGGCATGCAGCGGCCTCGGAGACGAACACTCGGCGGAAATGGAGTTCGACGCCGCCCGGTGGGTGTTTCAAGAGCTGGGCGCCCTGCCGGATGTGGCCAGGATAGACACGTTGCAGCCAGGAGTTGGCCACGGGAGCGAAATCCCGCTGACGGTCCGCGAGAGGGAGGTGCTGCGCCTGGTCGCGAGCGGGCAAACGAACCGGGCGATTGCTGCCGACTTGTTCCTGAGCGAGCGGACAGTGGCACGCCACGTCAGCAACATTTTCACCAAGCTAGACCTATCATCACGCTCTCAAGCTACTGCCTTCGCCTACGAGCATGGACTCATTCAGGGCGGTAAGCCCGTGGCCTGAATTACCGGGTGCGGAATTGGGCAATTCTACCGATGCGCCGCGTGGCCACCGCTGCCTAATCTCGTGTGCACAAGCAGCAGCGACACAAGCCTGAATGGAGCGAAACAATGTCAAGGCACCTGGTGGAAAGGGAGTCCAACGGCGGGCGAACCGTGATCGCCGGACTCGACGGCGGCGCGGTTCACCTGAAGGACGACCAACTGGAGGGACTGGCCTCCGGCATTGGACGGCCGCTCCTGCGGCCCGGCGTTGACGGCTGGGCGGCAGCGGTCATGCTGTGGAACGCCGATGTGGCCAAGGCCCCCGCGCTGGTGGTCCAGGCCGCGTCTGCACAGGACGTCGCGGCTGCCGTCTCCTTTGCCCGGGACAACCGCCTGCTGCTCAGCATCAAGGGCGGCGGCCACAATATCGCCGGAACAGCCGTGGCCGAAGGTGGATTGATGCTCGACATGTCCGGAATGAACGCCGTCAGCGTCGATCCGGAAGCCCGGCTCGCACGGGTCGGTCCGGGATGTCTGCTGCAGGACGTGGACCGGGCCACACAGGAATACGGGTTGGCGACCGTGCTTGGCTTCATCTCCGAGGTTGGCGTCGCAGGACTGGCCCTCGGTGGCGGCCTCGGCTATCTGACCCGCCGATTCGGCTGGACGGTCGACAATTTGGAAGAGGTCGAAATCGTTCCAGCTGACGGTCAGATCCGCACCGCCAACCGTGCCGAAAACGCCGACCTGTTTTGGGGGGTGCGCGGAGCCGGGGCCAACCTCGGAGTCGTCACCCGCTTCACGTTCCGGCTGCATGCCGTCGGCCCAATCGTGTTCGGGGGCTTCATCGCCTGGCCCTCCGAGCGGACAGATGAGATCCTCCGCGCCTACCGGACAATGACGGGCGACGCGCCCCGGGAGCTTGCCGTGTGGCTGCTCCTCATGCAGGCGCCACCGGAGCCGTTCATCCCGCTGGAGTGGCAGGGCAGGAAGATCTGTGCCATGACCGTCTGCTACACCGGTGAGCTTGACCGCGTCGACGAGGTGCTCGCGCCGATCCGCGCGCTCGGCAAACCCATCGTGGACCTGCTTTGCGAGCAGCCGTATACCCAGATCCAGTCCTACCTCGACGACGGTGAGCCCAAGGGCCTGCACTATTACTGGAAGACCGAGTTCGTCGCCGCTCTCAGCGACGGGCTCCTCGCGACCGTCGTGGACCAGTTCGCCGAGTGTCCGGTCCCGGGCGCGGAGCTGGGGTTCCTCCACCTCGGCGGAGCGCTCAACGAACGCGCCGAGGACGACGGCGCGGTCGGGAACCGGAACGCGCAGTATGTGCTCGGCGTCAACGGCATGTGGGAGCCGAACGAGCCCCGGGCGGACGCGTACCGCCAGTGGATCCGCGACGCCTGGCAGCGGCAGCGCCCCTTCGCGACCGGCCGCACTTACATCAACTTCCAGACCGCAGACGACAGCCAGGAGCGTGTCCGCGCGAGCTACGGCGCAAACTACGCGCGGCTCGTGGACATCAAACGCAGATATGACCCGGGAAACCAGTTCCGGGTGAACCGCAACGTCGTACCCACAGCCGTTCCGGAAAGCGGATGACGGGCGGGGCGCTGGTCATGCGCGGCGGCAGTGTGGCCCGCGGTGGAAATCAACTGCCTGCTGCCGGCTAGGGCGAGCCCCGCTACGCCCGCGGGGCCGCCATGGGTCGAAAGCCGCGATTTGGCATACAACCAGGCCACGACTCCGGCATCGCCCAAAGGTCGATGCGGACGTTGTCGGGAGGACTTCGTCCAACAATCGCACTCACCACGCCGCTTCTTCATGCAGTCGCGTCAGGGCGTACGGCCCCCGCACCAGTCGGAGGTCCACCGCCGCCCCGTAAGCCGGTCCGCCACCACAACAT
>NZ_CAKKMF010000043.1 GCF_918697925.1 Arthrobacter sp. Bi26 | reverse complement strand
GGCGGGGGCTCGGCGAGGGCCGGATTCTTGCGTACCTGGCGTGCCGTCGGGGCCCCGGCCGCCGCCTTGCGGCCGATCATCAGATCACGGCGCATGGCAGAGACAATGCTGAAGATCAGCACCCACAGGAGGATAAGGAACCCGAAACGCAGGGCCGTGATGGTCAGTTCGCTCATGCGCGGCCGCCTGTGTTGGCGGGCAGTAGGCGGAAGATGATTTTAGTCCGTCCCATCATGATCGTGGCGCCGTCAGCAAGTTCCGAACTGCCCACGATCTTTTGGCCGTTGACGTAGCTGCCGTTCGTGGAGCCGAGATCGATCGCCTGGGCCGTACCAGGCCCGGTCCGGATTTCCAGATGGCGGCGCGAAACACCGGTGTCGTCAATGAGGATGTCTGCTTCCGAGGACCGGCCGAGGACGATCGACGGCGCGTTCAGCGAGTAGCGCTGGCCGTCGATGTCCAGGACGGGTTGAAGCTGTGCCGGCTGGCGTGTCGGGGCCGCCGGTAAGTTGCCGTGAACTCCCGGCTGCGCAGGGGCGGAAGGGGCGTTGGATTTCTCGGTCCGCGAGGAGATGTCGAAATCCCCGGCGCGGTGCTCTTCATCGCGGCGGAAACTGATCCGGACCGGCCCCTGAAGGGTGTAGCCCTGGCTGCGGACATGGTTAATGACGACGTCGCACAGTTCTTCCGCGAGGGGTGTGCCCCATTCCTGGGCGCGCTGGAAGTCGTCGCTGCTAAGAAGGACGTCAAAAACGTTGGGGGCCAGGGTGCGTCCCGCGGCGATTGTGATGGCCTTGTTGTCGACCTCGGTGCGGAGCCGGCTCGCGATCTCGACAGGCTCAACCTGGGCGCGAGAACCGGTGGAGAAGACTCCGCGGACGGCCTTTTCGATGCCGCGCTCGACTTTGTCCAGCAATCCCATGGTCCTTCTCCTTTCCTGTTGGCTGCAGAGCAGCGCTCGTTCCGGAACTCGGTTTCCAACTTTTGCGAGCCCGCGCTCAGCAGACACTCCTACATCAGATACTACTGGGCGTGTCTGGGAATGGCCTCAACGGACGCCGCCGGGCCGACGTCGAAATATGCGCCGACTGCGCCCTGACGTGCGCGGACATCGCCTCCGCGGCTGGCCCGGCGGGCGCCGACGTGACGTCCGGCGACCGGGTATGACTGGCCGGGAATACACCGCAATCCGGGACCTGTCCGGCTCGATTGGTGTTTTCGCGCAATTGTCCGTTATGCTTGATCTCGCTGCTTTTACGAGGTTGGCGGTCCGGGAAACCGGCCCTATCCGAGTGGAAGAAGTTGCGCGCGAGTGGCGGAACGGCAGACGCGCTGGCTTCAGGTGCCAGTGTCCGAAAGGGCGTGGGGGTTCAAATCCCCCCTCGCGCACGCAAATCGAAAGAACCCCGGTCTTCGGACCGGGGTTCTTTCGTTTAACCCCAGGCGACTAACCCACGCGACGTCAGGTTTCGCCCACGCGACACGACTACGGGGCTGGCTCAAGACCAGAAGTGCGATGACTGCGCACAAGCGCTGGCTTGACGGCGAGCCGGTCCAGTCCGTCACGGGCCGCGATGTGCCCCCGAGGTTGTCCTGGCCGGCGCCGCGGTCGAACAGGCCGCCCACTACCGAAGCCCTCCCGCACCGGCTGTCACCTGCGCGGGAGGGCTTCTTCATGTCTGCGTGCCGCGGTCCGGTTACCTGAGTGCCCGCACCGAAGCCAAGACGGTGGTCTTGAAGCCGGTCCTAGAACCGGTCGCCTTACCCATGATGGTCTTGCCTGCGTCGGAGGCGGTGAGCTTGTAAGACTTCGCAGTAGCGCCCGGAATCCTGACGCCGGAGCGGTACCACTGGTAGGCGAAGGCGGAGGGCGTCGGCTGCCAGCCCCCGACATGCACGGTCAGGGTGGATCCGGGCTTGGGTGTGCCCTTGATGATGGGCGTCGCCACCAGGGGGAACGTGCCGGGGCCGATTTTCGCGGACTGTACGGCCGGATGGATGAGGCCGGGGCCGGCCTTGAAGCTAAGCACGGCATCGGCCGGGACAGGCTGATACCCCAGGGATGTCGCACCCTTGATCGGAGTTCCGTTGCGGTACCACTGGGGTGCGGCGGTAATGATGGAATTGGTTGTGTTGCGGCGTGGCTCTGGGTGTGGCTGACGCCCTGTGAGGGTTTGTCCTGACATTGATCTGTCCGCCGACGTCGTCCGCCCCCACGGTGACCGCCGAAAACAGCAGGCAGGGCACTACTATCAGCAACAGGGCCGGGGGGACCGGCCCGCTGACCCTGGGGGGAACAATTGAACAAGAAGGCCATCCGTCTCGGCGCCGCCGGGGCCCTTACCGCCCTGTCGCTGGCCGGTTTCGCCGTTCCGGCGCACGCAGGCTTCCTGCCGTCCTGCGGCCCGATCGTTGATTCGGTCAAGCTCTGCACGGGGCCGGACGGGAGCCAGGAGCCGGTGATGGTCAACAGCCCGGTTGCCGGCCCGCGGCCGATTATCGGGGGCGCCCTGCTGGTCGGCAACACCCTCACCGTTTATGACGGCGCCTGGGACCCCTCCGATGCGACGCTCACGCACCAGTGGCTGCGCAACGACGTACCGATCCTGGGCGCCACCGGTACCACGTACCGGCTGACCAGGTCGGACCTCGGAAAGGGCATCCGGGTCAAGACCACGGGCCGTGCTCCGGAGTACAAGGCAACCACCGTCCAGTCCACCAAGACGCCGCCGGTCACGGACGCCGCCGGCGCCGTTCCGACGGTCCGGGCGGGGTATGTTGGCTTCGAATCCCTGGGCGCAGAAGAGGGTGAATACTGGCCCGTCGTCGTCGCCCAACTGGGGGACTGGGGCCCGAGTGGCGTCCAGTTCCAGTATCAGTGGCTCCGTGACGGCTCGCCCATCCCTGGTGCAACCGCCCCAAGATTTGATAGGACAACGTGGGGCCCGACGGGGCTGCTCAGCCTCCGGGTCACCGGCTACGCCGCCGGCCTCGATCCGGTCACCGTGACCTCCGCAGCCAGCCGCGGCACCTTCACCCCCGAGAGGCCCGGCGCTGTGGTCACCGGCGGCACCGAGGTGGGGGACGTCCTCACCGCTGTCGACCTTCGCTGGTTTGACCACACCGATCGGAACACCAGCGATTGGAATGAGCACCGCTTCCAGTGGACGCGCGACGGCATCTGGATTCCCGACGCTACCGAACTGACCTATACGATCACCGCCGAGGACCAGGGCCACACCCTGGAGCTGGTGACCGAATCTGGCGGGCTCGAGGCCAGCTCCAACTCAGTGACCGTCCCCCCGGCCGCGGGCACGGTCATCCCGGCGCCCCCGGAGCCCCCGAAGGTTGAGCTGAAGCCGCTGACGAACGTCACCAAGCCGGTCCTGACCGGTACCGCCGTGATTGGCACGGCGTTGACGGCGACGGCCGGCACCTGGTCCGAACCTGCCGAAAATCTGACCGTCATCTACTACTGGCAGTCCCCGGACGGGAAGGTATCGGCCACCGGCCCGACGTTCACCCCCAACATGACCCAGCTTGGGACGACGGTCACGCTCATAGCGACCGCCACCGCTCCCGGATACACCACCGCCTGGGCAAAGGTCACCGCGCCCAAGCCCGTGACCGCGCCGGACCCGACCCAGACCAAAGCCCCGGCCATCCGGGGCAACGCGACAGTGAGGGAGAAGCTCACCGTCTCCACCGGCACCTGGTCCGGCTATGCCCCGGGAATGACAGAGACCCGCCAGTGGGTGCGCGACGGCGTCCCGATCGCCGGGGCCACCGGCCGGGACTACACACTGGTGGGCGGCGACTTCGGCAAGAAAATCTCCGTCAAGGTCACGTCCACGATGGGCGGCAGGATCCTGAAGACCCAGACGACCGATACTACGGCGAAGGTGGCTGCTGCGGCGCTGAGCTCGGCCACGCCGACGATCGCCGGCACCGTCAAGGCCGGGACAGTGGTGACCGCGAAGCCCGGCACCTGGACCTGGGGCACTGCCTTCAAGTACCGCTGGCTGCGCAACGGCGTCCCGATCTACGGCGCAACAGAGTCGACCTACAAGGTCCGGACGGCCGACCGGGATAAAAGGATTACCGTCCGTGTCACAGGCTCCCGGCTCGGCTATACGACCGTCACTCGGACCAGCGGAGCGTACTTCGCCCGCTGACCGCAGGCCTCCCCGGCCATTGCAACGGCACGCCGCGAAGGGGTACAAATCCCCCGCGCACGCAATTGAGAGAACCCCGGTCTTCGGACCGGGGTTCCCTTGTTTAACGTCCAGCTGTAGTCCGGCGTCGGGCTATCCCCATCTTTGCAGGCTCGGGCCGGCGTGTTGCACCGAACCGCAGGCTTGTGGCGGCGTCGTGCCGTTGAAGGTGGGGAACCCGCGGCGGAAATCTGCCTGCCGGCGAACTGCCTGCCCGGCGACGGACCGCTAGGCCGCCCGCAGCGCTCCGAGTCCGGCGAGAAGTGCCTCAAGTCCCAGGCTGAAGGCGACGTCGGCCGGCTTGTCATGGCTGTCCTCGGCCAGACGCTGGACGGCAGAGGTGAAATGCGGCGTCGAGGCGGCCATGGTCCCGGAATCGAAGATGTCCGCCGGTGCCGTGACGTCGTAGGCGGAGCCAAAGATAAACGATTCGAACGCCACGATGGCCGGGATGATGCGCTCCTGGGGAAAACCCGCGCGGCTAAAACCGGCACTGACGGCCTCATACATGGCCAGCGTCTTGGGTGCATCCGTCACGGGGAGTACGGCGATGACCGGGATCAGCGGCGTGTGCTTGGAGAAGACATCGCGGTAGCTCCAGGCCCAGTCCCTCACCGCTTGCTCCCAGGGCCCGGCCTCGAACGCGGCGACGTCCACGAAAGAGGTCAAGTGGTCCTGGACGAGCACCAGCACGTCCCGCTTGGAGGAGACGTGGTTGTACAGCGCCGAGGGCGCCACGTTGAGGGTCCTGGCCAGGGCAGCCATAGTGAAGCCTTCGTAGCCGCTCTTGCCAATCAGCTGCAGGGCCGCCGCAGTGATGCCGTCCTGGTCCAGCACGGCCGCGGCGGGCCGGCCCACGCGGCGGCGGGGCTTGGCGGCGGGGCCGTGCTGGTCTGCCGGGCTGTGCGGATCGGCGGGGACGCTGGTTGCTGCCGTCATTCCGGGCCTTTCTTCTAGCTCTGCTGTCGGTTCCGGGACTTAGCCCATTCTGCCCCCAACTTTACGGGCGAAATTCACCAGGCAGTGGGTCTTCCCTGAAGCGTTGGAAAGGTCTATCATTCTAAATGAACGGCATTCATTTAGTGGTCCGCATCACTCTAGCGGCCACGGGGAGGACATCATGCTGAATCTTGACCGCGACGTCGTCATCGTAGGGGCCGGCCCCTCCGGGCTGACCGCCGCCCGCGAACTGAAGAAGGCCGGACTGAGCGTGGCAGTGCTCGAGGCACGGGACCGCGTGGGCGGCCGGACCTGGACCGACACGATTGACGGGGCAATGCTCGAAATCGGCGGCCAGTGGGTCTCGCCGGACCAGACGGCACTTCTGGGGCTCCTGGATGAGCTCGGATTGCAGACCTACTCCCGCTACCGCGACGGCGAGTCCGTTTACATCGGCGGAGACGGCAAGCGCACCCTGTACACCGGTGACACGTTCCCCGTCGGCGAAACCACCGCCGCCGAAATGGACAAGCTCACGGCGCTGCTCGATTCCCTCGCCGCGGAGATCGGCGCCGAGGAGCCGTGGGCACACCCCAAGGCCCGCGAGCTGGACACCATTTCCTTCCACCACTGGCTGCGGCAGAACTCAACCGATGAGGAAGCCTGCAACAACATCGGCCTGTTCATCGCCGGCGGCATGCTGACCAAACCTGCCCATGCCTTCTCCGCCCTGCAGGCCGTCCTGATGGCTGCCTCCGCCGGGTCCTTCAGCAACCTCACGGATGAGGACTTCATCCTGGACAAGCGGGTTGTCGGCGGAATGCAGCAGGTTTCGCTGCTGCAGGCCGCCGAACTGGGCGGGGACGTGGTCCTCGACAGCCCGGTCCGCACCATCAACTGGGCCGAGGACGCGAGCGGGGGATACCGCGTCACCGCAGTCTCCGAACGCGCCACCGTGAACGCCCGCTTCGTCATCATGGCCGTGCCGCCGAACCTCTACTCCCGGGTTTCCTTCAACCCGCCGCTGCCCCGCCGCCAGCACCAGATGCACCAGCACCAGTCCCTTGGCCTGGTCATCAAGGTCCACGCCGTCTACAGCACGCCGTTCTGGCGCGAGGACGGGCTCTCCGGGACCGCCTTCGGCGCCGGCGCCATTGTGCAGGAGGTTTACGACAACACGAACCATGAGGACCCCCGCGGCACGCTGGTGGGCTTCGTCTCGGACGAGAAGGCCGACGCGATGTTCGAGCTCAGTGCCGCGGACCGCCGCCGCGCCATCCTCGAATCGATTGCGTCCTTCTTGGGCGAAAAGGCCCTGGATCCCGAGGTCTACTACGAGTCCGACTGGGGCTCGGAGGAATGGACCCGCGGAGCCTACGCCGCCAGCTACGACCTCGGCGGGCTGCACCGGTACGGGAAGGACCAGCTGAAGCCGGTCGGACCCATCTACTGGTCTTGCTCCGATCTCGCGGCCGAGGGCTACCAGCATGTCGACGGCGCCGTACGGATGGGGCAGATCACGGCCGCCCTGATCGTCGCAGCAGCGGACCGCGCGTCCGTCGCATCGTAGAAAACCCCAACAGTCAGTTCAATCTAGTTAGGAGAGCGGCCAGATGCGTTACGTAGTGGGGTACTCAGCCAATGCCAGAGGCCATGATGCGGTCAATCTGGCCGTCTCCCTGGCGCTCGGGCGTGGAGCGAGCCTGGACCTTGTGCTGGTGGTGCCCGAAGTGCAGCAGTCCGGGCACGCCGTCGCGCCGAAGGCTGGCTTCGAAAATCTGCTCAATGAGCAGGCCCAGGAGTGGCTCGACCAGGCCCTGGCGCTGGTTCCATCCGGTGTCCCCGCGCAGGCCCACATCCGCACCGGCGACTCGGACGCGCACGCGCTGATCGAGGCGGCCGAGGAACTGGGCGCGGACATGCTCATCATCGGCGCAACCAGCACCGGGATCTTCAAACGGTTCACGATCGGGTCGGTGGCCAGCGCCCTGCTCCACGCCTCGACCGTTCCGGTGGCTCTGGCACCGCACGGCTACCACCGCCAGGAGGCCCTGACCCGGATCAGCTGCGGGCTCGGAACCCGGGCCGGCGCCGAGAAGCTGCTCGATTTTGCCCTCGGCATGGCCGTGAACCGGCAGGTTCCGCTGCGGGTGGTGTCGCTCCTGGCGCTCGACGGCGGCGATGCGGCCGGCGCCGCGGAGGCGGCGCGGGAGTACGCGGCGAAGCACCTGGCCGCCGCCCTGCCCGGCGGCGGGCAGGAGGTCCGGGAAGAGGCGAAGTCGGAAGTCGTCGTCGCACAGGGCCGCAGCATCGAAGAAGCGGTGGACCGCCTGGGCTGGGAAGACGGCGAGGTCCTGCTGATCGGATCCAGCCGGCTTGCCAAGGGCCGGTCCATCTTCCTCGGCAGCACGGCCAACCGCATTCTGCGCGCCCTGCCGGTGCCGATGATCGTGGTCCCCAGTGACTATGAACTGAAGCACCTCAACCATTCAGCGTCGAATGACACCCCAGGAGAGGCACAACAATGAGCGCAGACCATGCGATGTCCAAGCCATCGCACACAGGACAGCAAACAGGACATCTCAGCGAACAGCAACACGGACTGAGCGAGAAGGGCCTGAAGGCCGGATCCGTGGGGCTCATCGGCGCTGTCGTCATCGGCATTTCCTGTATCGCCCCGGCATACACCCTCACGGCGGCCCTGGGCCCCACCGTCGCCGAGGTCGGCGTGCAACTGCCGGCGATCTTCCTGGTGGGCTTTGTCCCCATGCTGCTGGTGGCGTTCGGCTACCGAGAACTGAACAACGCCATGCCCGACGCCGGCACCTCGTTCACGTGGGCCTCGCGGGCGTTTGGCCCGTGGATTGGCTGGATGGGTGGGTGGGGGCTCATTGCGGCGACGATCATCGTGCTCTCGAACCTGGCCGCCGTCGCAGTGGACTTCTTCTACCTCATGCTGGCGCAGCTCACAGGCAATCCCGAGCTCGCCGACCTCACCACAAACCTGCCGCTGAACATCGCCACCACGTTAGTGTTCATCGCCCTCGCGTGCTGGATTTCCTACCGCGGCATGGAAACCACCAAGTCCGTCCAGTACGTGCTTGTGGGCTTCCAGTTGCTGGTCCTCGGTTGGTTTTCCGTGGCTGCGTTCAGCCACGTCGCCAACGGGACCGCCTTCGACGCCACTGCCATCTCCCCGGAGTGGTTCAACCCCTTCGCGGTGGGATCCTTCTCCGCCTTCGCCGCCGGCGTGTCGCTGTCCATCTTCATTTACTGGGGCTGGGACGTCACGCTGACCATGAACGAGGAGACCAAGAACCCGGAGAAGACCCCGGGCCGTGCCGCCACACTCACGGTGCTGGTCATCGTGATCATTTACATGACCGTTGCCCTGGCCACGCTGTCCTTCGCCGGCGTCGGCGAGACCGGCCTCGGTGCCGGCAACCCGGAGAACCAGGGCAGCATTTTCGCGGTCCTTGCGGGGCCGGTGATGGGCCCCTTCGCCATCCTGATGTCCCTGGCCATCCTGAGCAGCTCCGCCGCGTCCCTGCAGTCCACGTTCGTTTCCCCGGCGCGCACACTGTTGTCCATGGGTCACTACAAGGCCCTGCCGCAGAAATTCGGCAACATCAGCCCCACGTACAAGTCCCCGAGCTATGCCACAATCGCCTCGGCAGTGGCTGCCGCCGCGTTCTATGTCATTACCCGGACGACGTCGGAGAATGCGCTGTGGGACACGATCACGGCACTGGGCATGATGATCTGCTTCTACTACGGCATCACCGCGTTGGCCTGTGTCTGGTTCTTCCGCGCCGAGGCGTTCAGCGGAGCGAGGGCGTTCTTCTTCAAGTTCCTCGCACCTCTCCTGGGCGGCGTCATCTTGCTGGTCATGTTCTTCAAGACCGCCTACGACTCCATGGATCCCGCGTACGGATCAGGTTCGTCAATCGGCGGCCTGGGGCTGGTCTTCATCCTCGGCATGGGCGTCATCCTGCTGGGCGTGGTGCTCATGCTGGTCATGGCCAAGATCCGCCCCGAGTTCTTCAGGGGTAAGGTCCTGACCCGCGGGCATTGAGTCTGCCGACGGTTTCAGGAGGGTCTCCGTCCGGCAGCCATTGGAAAGCAACCACGCTTACCGATGGGCTGTCCGGAGGGGGACCTTTCTGCGTTGGAACCGCGAAAGCGCAAGGAGCGAGCTTTAGGCCCGCTGAAGGGAGGAGTCCCGCTCCGGAAAGCCCAGTGTTTCCAAAGGTCTGCCACGCATAGTGATGTGGTCAGCGGCGGAGGGCCTAGCGAAGCTGAGCCCACAGGGTAGGGAGTTTCCTCGTGATCACTCTTCAACTTAGGGAACGACGTGCCTGGGATGGCGGCCCCGGGGCGCAGGGCGGCCTTTCGGCCCCATGCGAAGGGGGCGCGGACTGATGGGCGAGGAATCTGCCGACGCAGGCCGGGTGTCCCGTCGAACCGTTTTGAGGCTGGGTGCGGCAGGGGGTGCCGGTGCCGCGCTGGTTGCCGCGCAGGGCCTGGGGGTGCCGTTTCTCGCGCAGAGGGGTCTGCTCACGGCCGACGGCGCGTTCGCCGCCACGTCCGCAGCGCTCGGTGACACCCTGTTCTACATTGAGAAGTTCCCGACGAGCCCGCTGATCCTCTCGCCGTTCAGCGACCGGCTGCCCATCCCGAAGGCGCTCGCCCCGGTGCCGAAGTCGGTGTACAGCGCCTGGCCGAAGCCGCCGGGGCCCGGACCGGGCCAGCAGAACTCGCTGCGCAACGAACGGCATCAGATCTGGCCGAGCCAGATCGGCTATCCGGACCCGATCGTCTACAAGATCGACGTGCAGCTTCGGACCCACTCCTTCACCACGTCGCAAGTGCTGCCGATCGACTCGGACGGAGAGCCGACGGAGTCGTTCGACTCATCCGGCAGGACGTACGCGGCCGGCACGAAACGCACATTGCCGCCGAGCACGATCTACGGCTTCAACGGCACCTTCCCCGGCCCGATGATCAACGCCGAGTACGGCAGGCCGGCGCTCGTCCGCTTCGAGAACCACCTGGACGAGAACCCGCTCAACCTCGACCGCCAGGATTTTGGCGCCCCGGACTGGTCCTTCCTGACCCACCTGCACAACGGTCACACCGCGCCCGAGAGCGACGGCAACCCGCACTACTCGATGGTGTCCGGGCCGAAGCACCCTGGCTTCAGGCCGCAGATGTTCGTCGACAACCTGTACCTGAACTGGCCGGCCGGTGGAGACGACCGGGAGAAGCAGAGCTTCTTCTGGTTCCACGATCACACGATGGATCACACCGGCTCGAACGTCTACAAGGGCCTGGTCGGCCTGTACCCCATCTACGACCCGAAGAACGGTCTGGACATGGGGGACGAGCGGCGGGGCCTCCGGCTTCCCGGCGTCCGCACAAACAACTCGGACGGTTCCTTCGACGTCAAGTACGACATCCCGCTGGCCTTCTCCGACTTCCGCCTTGACGACGGCGACACGGTGCACAAGGACATCCATGACGTGCAGGGTGAGTTCCCGGACGCCAAGAACCCGGCCAAGCACCCCGAGTGGTGGGGCAAGACGTTCTACAAGCACTTCCCCAACCACGGTTTTGTGGGCGACATCTGCACAGTCAACGGAACGGCCTTCCCGGTACTGGAGGTGAAGCGGCGCAAGTACCGCTTCCGCTTCCTGGACGCCTCGGTCTCGAGGATCTACGAATTCAAGCTGATGAGCTCGACGCAGGGTCCCAAGTCGTCGGCGTCGCTCGGCTACGTCGACGACGAGCTCCAGGGCCAGTACCGCATCCCCGACGCCCAGCAGTGCATGAAGTTCACCCAGATCGCCTCGGACGGTGGGCTCCTGCCGTTCGCGATCAAGCGGGACTCGTTCGAACTGTGGCCGGCCAAGCGGCGCGAGGTCATCGTCGATTTCACCAGGTACCAGGACGGCACGCCGACCACTAAGGGCGACGTCGTCTACCTCACCAACGTCATGAAGATGCCCAACGGGCGGATGTGGTCCAACTCCTCCCGCTTCTTCCCCGATCCGGCCTACAAAGTGCCGCTGCTGAAGTTCGTGATCGGCGACAGCGCGCCGGACGACAGCCGGATCCCGGCGGCTCTGACTCCTCTGCGTCCGCTTCCGCCGCTGCCGAGCAACTGGCGGAACCTGTTGGACAACCGCCTGATCTTCGAGGTGAAGCGGGGCGCCCTGGGCGGCGAGACCGAGTGGCTCATCAACGGCAAACCCTTCGACCCGACGACGGTGGCGACGAGCCTGAGAAACAAGGCCGGCGCGACGCCGCTGGCCGCGCCAAAGAAGAACAGCTTCAACCTCTGGGAGGTCCGCAACGGCGGCGGCGGCTGGGTGCATCCATTCCACCTGCACATGGAGGAACACCGAACCGTCATGCGCAACGGCAAGGACGTGACTGTTACGCCGGATACCGGGCATCCCGACGACGTCTCGAAAGAAGACCTGGCGGCGCTCGACCCGAACGAGTCGGTGATCCTTTACCGGGGATTCCGGGACTTCGTGGGGCCGTACGTGGCGCACTGCCACAACCTTGCGCACGAGGACCACGCCATGATGTTCGGCTGGGAGATCAGACCATGACGCTGCGGGAGATGATCGAGAACACG
Organism: Arthrobacter sp. Bi26; assembly: GCF_918697925.1. Classification (GTDB taxonomy): domain Bacteria; phylum Actinomycetota; class Actinomycetes; order Actinomycetales; family Micrococcaceae; genus Arthrobacter. The sequence goes on along the minus strand of NZ_CAKKMF010000043.1, from coordinate 28,172 downwards.
AAGCTCGCCAACGCCGGGATCGAACGCAGCGGCTCGATCCCGGGCCGGCCAGCTGTTCCGTGGCTGACGGTTGTATCCCTGTCTGTTGTGATGGCCTACGCTGACGGCTTCTGGATGATGTCGCTGCGCGGTGCCGTAGGGGCCATTGAACGCACGGAGGAGCCATTCGCGAGCTGGCTGCGTGAGTCCACCCTGGTCCTGCCGGTTTTCGTCTTCGCAGTGCTGGGCGCCATGACGCTGGCGCTCCATCTATTCGGGCCGGAACTGCGCAAGTCGAGCACGGTTCTGACGGCACTGCTGATCGTTGCGGCCGGAACCGCCGCCGGCATCGCATTCATCACGCTCAACTCGGCCTACGATTATCAGCTGCAGTCAAATCAGCTGCAGCTGATTGATTCGATGAGCCATACCTGCGCCGAGGGGAGCTGCCTCGCGCTGCAACAGCAGGCGTCTTTCGGGCTTCAGATGCGCGCTGTGGGCTACGGCAGCGGGATACTCCTGGTCACCAACCTCGTCCTGGTCGGCTGGGTTGTGGCGATTCGGGGCGGCCGATTGGACGTCAGCAGGACCCGGCGGCGAACTGCTCGCGGCAGGGGAATTGACCACCGACGGCTGTTTCTAGCTGCAGCGCTGGTCGGCAGCGCCGCCATCCACGCTGCAGTCGTACCGGAGCATTTTGGCGAGTGGGCCGCAGCCGGTGTCTTCTTCGCAATTCTCGCTGCAGCCCAGCTTGCCCTTGGCCTGTTGTCGCTAGGCAGGCGGCACCGTGCCCTGCTCAAGGCTGTCGCGGCCGTCTCGATTGTTCCGCTGGCGCTGTGGTTGTGCTCCCGGACCGTCGGACTGCCTTTCGGACCCGCCGCCGGCTCCCCTGAATCGGCCGGTATGCCGGACATTGCTGCCGGCGTCCTGGAGTTGGGCACACTGCTGGTTGCCGTCGCCCTGCTCCGTGACAGGGACCGGCTCCCCAGACGCCCCTTAGTGTCAGCCCACATCCGCTCGCTCCCGGTTGTGGCGGCGATCGCTATTGGCGTCCTGGGTCTCGCCGGAACCGCCCCAGCCTGGTTCGGCAACCCGGGTAGCTCCGGGAACGAGTCTGTAGAGTTCCCCCACCACTGAGGTGCACGGGTTCCCCTGACCGGGCATAACGGACTACTCCATAACGGCTGAGTTTCCGCTAGTCGATGATTTTCAGGCCGGTGCCCCAGTTGAAGGTTGGATACGCGGGGTTGGCCTGCAGCGCCATCACCAGCAGCATGAAGCCCTCCAGTTCACGGGCGTGGCGTAGTCCGCCCACTTGGAGCGGACGCAGCCCGGCGGCTTCGGCGAAGGCCGCGACCTCGTTGCGGGCCTGTTCGGAGTCCGAGGCGATGAACACATCCATCGGTGGGCCTCCGGCCGTACCGGAGCCGAGTGGGCCGGCGAAGGTGGTGTTGAAGGCTTTCACCACCCGTGCGCCCGGCAGCAGTGCGGCGATTTCCTCGGCCGCCGACGTCCCCGGGGCGACAACGAGCGAATCGAAAGTCTCGGTGTCGATGGGATTGCTGATGTCCACCACGGTCTTGCCGCTGAGCGTATCGCCGAAGTGTGTGGCAACTTCCTTGGCCGGGCCGAAGTACAGTGCCAGGATGACGATGTCGCCCTCGGGAACCTCGCTCAGGGCGCCGGGGCTAGTGTTGCCGCCAAGTTCAGCAGCGAGCTTGGCGGCATTCTCCGGAGTCCGGTCCAGAACCTGGACGGAACGACCGGCGGCGACAGCCCGGGTGCCGATTGCCCGTGCCATGTTGCCGCTGCCGATGATCGTGATGTCAGTCATGATGGAACCTTTCCGAGGTTGCCGGGAACTGCCGGATCGGCAATTCCGGGAATCAGCTGTGCGCGTGGTCCGGACCAGAGAACCCGGCGGTGCCCACGCCGGCCGCGCGTTCGGCGGCGGCCAGGGCATCTTCCAGGCGCTCCACAGCCGGGGCGTAGGCGGCATCCGTGCATGCACGATCCGTGCGGCCGCCGAGGCGCTCGGCGGCCTTGATCGCCCGGATAAGGGCCGCCGTTTCCGGCTGCCGGGGATCGCTCATCGCAGGGTAGTCAATCGAGAACCCCGGATCCAGTTCGTACCGCTGCCACCGGGCGAGGGCGCTCCGGTGCCGTGCGGCCGCCGCCTCGTTCTTGAGCTGGGTCTCCCGGCTGGCCCGGCGGGCATCCTGCCGGGCCAGCAGCCGGGGTGCCGCTGCCAGCGCCGCCCAGGCCGCCCCTGCGGCCAGCATCCCGAGCGCCAGACCGGCCCAGGGCCAGGTTGAGGAGGCAAGGACTATGACGGGCACAACGACGGCGAGTCCGGCGAAAACGTCCCAAAACGCGCCGTCTGCGCCCTCTGAGGGTCCGTCTTTGGCTGCCAGATGCTTGCGGGCGAAGTAGACCGCGGCGAACGCCGCCCCGGCAACCAGGATGGCGAGGGCGAGGAACTGCCCGGCCGCGAGGGCACCGGATAGTGAAAGCGTCATTGCACACCTCCCCGGAACGGTCCCGGGCGGGCGCTGTTCCGCTAGTTCCATTGGAATCCCTGGCGGCGGGGCCGTCAATGCCCTGCCCGGCCGGGGCTATGCCGCCCGCCGGCACAGGCCGCCAAGGCTGGCGCGAAGGCCCAGCCACGGTTCCGTCACGGATCCTCCCGGCGTAGCCTAGGGGCCATGCGACTGAAAATGTGCAGTATCCACGTCAAGGATCCAGCCTCGGCCCATGAGTTCTACACCGGCACGCTGGGCTTCGAGACCCTGATGGCCATGCCGGAACACAACCTGTTCATCGTCAAGGATCCGGACGGTGCCGGGGGTGCCGGACTGCTGCTGGAGCCCAGTGACAACCCGATCGGCGCGGCCTACATGAACGGCCTGCACGATGCCGGAATTCCAGCGATCGTCTTTGGCGTGCCGGACGTGCGCGCCGAATATGACCGGCTGGCGGCCAAGGGCGTGATGTTCCAGGCGGAGCCATCCGAGGGCCCCGCCGGGACCAGCGTGGTGATGGATGACGGGTGCGGGAACTTCGTGCAGCTGCACCAGGACTAGTTACCGGACCAGCCACGTCCGCGTGGGTTAGGCGCGGGGCCTAACGGCTCACTTTGTCCTTGTCCGGGTGCTCGTCGCCGATATGGCCTGGCGCGTTGGCGGCCAGGACCCGCGCCACAAAGGAGCCGTATTCCTCCATGTAGTGCCGCAGCAGCCCGGCCGTGGCTTCGTCCTTGACCTCGCCGTCCTCGCCGTAAACCTCCGGAACAAAGCGGATGTACGCCTCCGGCGCATTCAGCTGCGGCGCGTCGAGGAAGCTCAGCACGCTGCGGAACGAGGACTGCATCACTGCGGTCCCGATGCCGCCCGGGGAGGCGCCGATGATCCCGGTGGGCTTGCGGGCGAAGGAGTTGGTGCCCCAGGGCCGGGATCCCCAGTCGATGGCGTTCTTTAGCGCTCCGGGGATGGACCGGTTGTATTCAGGGGAGACGAACAGGATGCCGTCGGAAGCTGCGACGGCATCCTTGAGGGCCTGCCCCTCAGGCGGAAAAGCGGCATCAAAATCGGGGCTGTACAACGGCAGGTCTTTGATGGGGATCTCCGTGAACTCCAGTTCCGCGGGTGCAAGCCGGATCAGGGCCTTGGACAAGGTGCGGTTGATGGAACTGCTCGAGAGACTCCCGACAAAATATCCGATCTTGAAGGCCATGGCCTTTTCCTTCCCGATGATCCGCCGGTGGCTGGTGGATGGGGACTCGGAGGGGGATCGGGCCGGCGGTCCCGACTCATTCCGCGAGCATAGTCCTGGGTCCGCGGGATGAAAATAGGGGCCGGAAGAAAGTGCGTGCGGCTATTCGGCCCTGGCGCGGGCTTTCTTGGCGTCCTTCTTGGCGGACTCGTCCTTGACCCGCTGGGCCTCGGCACGGACGGCGGCATGGGTGGCGCGTTCGGCGACAAGCCATGCCGGGGGAGCCTGGAGCAGTGCGGTGATTTCCGCCGTCGTCAGCGCTTCCTCAACACCACCGCGGGACAGGCCGCTGATGGAGACGTTGAGCTTCTGCGCCACCACGGGCCGCGGGTGCGGGCCGTTACGGCGCAGTTCCGCCAGCCACTCCGGCGGGTTGGCCTGGAGCTCGGCGAAATCAGCGCGGGTGATGGCCGAATCCTGGAACTCCTGGGGTGTCGCCGGCAGGTAGATGCCAAGCTTCTTGGCAACGGTGGCCGGCTTCATGGACTGGGAGTTTGCAGAGGTCATAGTTCAAGGGTATCCGGCGGGATGCCCGCAGGGCACCAGCTCAGCACGAAACCCAGTACCAACTCCGGCACCGTGCCGACACCGGGGCGGACCCCGGCGCCAGCGGTGGCGGTACTGTGAACATGTGTCCGCAGCAGAAGAAGCACCCCAGACCCCCGACGAAACCGCCGTCGTCCCAGCCGTTGCAGTTGGGCGCGAGCTGCGCTTCGCGTACGTCGCCGGTGTGACACCGGGAAAATGGATCCGGCGCTGGGAGGAGCGGATGCCGGACGTGCCGCTGCACTCCTTTATGTCCGACGACGGCGCGCAGCTATCCGTGCTCCGCGACGGTTCCGCGGATCTGAGCTTTGTCCGGCTCCCGGTGGAACGCGAGGGCCTCAGCGTGATCCCGCTCTACGAGGAACAGCCAGTGGTGGTGGCACCCAAGGGGCATGAGATCTCTTTGTTTGAAGAAGTGGACCTGGCGGACTTGTCTGCCGAGACCTTCCTCGACGCGCAGGAACTCGGCGGCGCCGCGATGGCCCTGCAGGTGGTGGCATCCGGTGCCGGGCTGGTGATCCTGCCGATGTCCGTGGCCCGGCATTTCAACGTCAAGGACACCGTGGCGCGGAAGCTCACAGGTGCGCCCGGAACGGAGATCGCCCTGGCCTGGCCCAGCGACACCACGGACGAGGTCATCGAGGAATTCATCGGGATTGTCCGCGGACGCACCGCGGCGAGCTCCCGCCAGCCCTCGGCGCAGCAGGAGAAACCCAAACGGGAGCCCAAGCCGGACCGGCGCGGCACCGGAGCCGCCAAAAAGCCCAAGGTGGCGCAGCGTTACGCACCAAACCCGGACAAGGGCCGAGGCAAGGGATCCCGGAAAAAGGGGAAACGCTAGGGCGCTGCCCGCTCCCAGCGTGGGTTACTTGGCGCAGGCGTCCTGAAGGGCCTTGACGGGTTCGGCCGGAACCTGGTCGCCGGAGTCAGCGATCTGGCGCAGCGGGGTGGTGATCTCAGCGGGCGCACCCGCGGTTTCCGCACCGGCGACAAGGCCGCCCAGCAGTTCTTTGTCCTTGACGCTGACCAGGCCGTCCTCCACCAGGGCGCAGGCCTGCTTCTTCACTTCAGTGCCGGCCGCCGCGGCAACCTGGGATGCCCCGTCGTTGACGGCTTTTTCGGCAGCGCCCTGCACTTGGCCACAGCCGCTCAGGGCGACCAGCGAGGCGGCAGCGACAAGGGCGGCGAGACGTCGTTTCATTCATCCACCCTAACAAGCGCGCCCGGTGCCGCGATCCCGGAAAAAGGGGAAACGCTAGGCGTAGCCGCGTGAGCGCCGCCGCGCATAGGCTCGGTTAGTGGACATCGTCGAGTTTTTGACCGCACGGATAAAGGAAGACGAAGCTGCCGCCCTGAAGCTGCTCGGCGACCCCACGCTGGCCGTGTCCGGCGAGTGGTACGAACGCCGCCTGCTCCGCGAGTGCGAGGCCAAGCGCCTGCTCATCGGCATTATCGAATCCGCCCGCCAGTCCGTGCTGGCCGCGCTGGTCAGCCAGGATTCCGCCGACGCCGGATGGGTTCCGGATGTCATTGAATGGACCACACTGTCGCTGAATACGTTGGCCCTGCCGTACGCCGACCACCCGGAATTCCAGGCCCACTGGCGGATGCCCGGGTAGGGGTCAACCGGGAGCCGTTGACGGGTGCCGGTGCCGCCCCGTAGATCAGGGGGCACGTGCGCGACATCGTGTTCTCCACACCAATACGCACACAGATGGCGTCAGCGGGGGAGGAGGCCTGAGAATTCGTGGTTTTGGAAGACAAGGGGGTCTGTCGTGCTACTCGCGCTGAGGCCGAGGACGGGTGCCAGGACGAAGGCGTGGTCACCGACGGGCGTGACGTTCTCGAGCTGGCATTCCATGGATGCCAAAGCGCCTGTGGCCAGCGGGGCGCCGAAATTGCCCCGGGTCCAGAATTCGTCGTCGAAGCGGTCTGCGTCCTTTTTGCCGAGTTTGCGGCAGAACTGTTTTTGGGTTGAGGCCAGGATGCTGATGCCGAGCACTGTGGCTTTGTTGAGTTGTGGCCAGCTCGTGGATTCGTGGCTGACGAAGAAGCCGACAAGACAGGGGTGCAGGGAAATGAAGACGAATGATCCGACGATCATGGCGGCTCGTTCACCGGTGAGTTCGGGCTGCCCGGCGACGACGGTGACGCTGGTGGGCACCTTGGACATCACGTCCCGGACATGAGTGGGATCGATGGTGCTGAGCTGTTCGGTGACGATGGTCATGGTGCCTCCTTTGGCTACCGGTGCTGCTGTGGACGGCGCGGTTCCTCTTTCGTGGAGGCCTACGGGAGTTGATGGATGGCTCAGGGTGCCACCAGCGTCGTAAATCTGGCCGGTGGCACCTGACATGTAGGGATGCCATGGAAGGGCCGCTCTTGACGTTTAGCCGACAGGTTGGGTTTCTGTATGCGGCGCGGGTGCCTGGGCCTTCTTGCCGGCGTTGGTGAGGAGGCTTGCGGTGTATTCGGAGAGCCAGCCGAGGCCGGCGCCGGCGATCAGGGCCATGCAGGTCCCGGCCGCATCGAAGGTTGTGCCGAAGTACGCGGCACATCCGGCGAAAGCTCCGGGGATGAAGCCCAGAACGGTCCAGCGTGCCTGCACGCACATCCCGAAGGCGGCGATGGCGACGGAGATGCCGAGCGCGCCCGGGATGGGGAGGTTCGCCGCTCCCCAGACGATGGCTGCGCCCCACAGGATGCCGGAGAGGTTGGCGGGGATGGTCTTGAGGAGCCCGGCGGGTTTGCCTCCGGCGGCGAAGAAGCATGCCCAGGAGAGGAACCCGACCCAGGTGATGAGGCCGAAGAGGGTGCTGAACTGGGTCCAGAGTCCGGCGAGGATGCCGGCGGTGATTCCGATGGTGACGAGGGGCTTCATTTGGTGTTCCTTCAGGTCAAAATGGCGTCATTGTCTTTTGAAAGGAATGAACTGAGCACGGCCCCGGCCAGAAGCCGGGGCCGTGGCGGGTTAGAGGTGGGTCAGTGCGAGGTCTGGTGCTGCTTCCGGGGTTGCCGGGCTGTGTTCGGCCGGTGCGCGGTGGAATTCGCCGTTTTTCATGACGGCGGTGATTTTGGTGATGTCCTGCAGAATCGTGATGTCCTCGAGCGGGTTGCCGTCGACCAGGATGAGGTCGGCGTAGAAGCCGGGCAGGACCTTGCCGAGCTCGTTGGGCTTTTCGAAGAGTTCCCCGCCGAGGGCGGTGGCGGCGATGATGGCCTCCATTTCGGTGTAGCCGAAGAGCTTGACGAAGTGGTCCAGGTCGCGGGCGTAGGTGCCGCGGGGTGTCCAGGCGAAGCCGTAGTCTCCGCCGGGAAGGACGCGGATGCCGCGGCGGCGCATTTCCTGGATGGCCTTGCAGGCGATTTCGAGTTCGCGGGCGTAGCCGGCTTTTTCGGCGGCTTCGTGGGAGTAGCCGAAGGCGGCGGCGTCGTTGAGGGTGGCGACGATCCAGTTGATGGCCGGGGCGACGAAGACGCGGTCTTTGGCGGCTTCGAGCATGTCCATGCCTTCGTCGTCGATGTAGGAGGCGTGGTAGATCATGTCCACGCCGGTCTTCAGGGAGATGATGACGGAGTCGCGGCTGCGGGCGTGGGTGCAGACGCGGACGTGGCGGCGGTGGGCCTCATCGACGGCGACCTGGAGTTCTTCTTCGGTGATGTAGGTGTCGGTGGCTGCCTTGGAGCCGGTGATCTCCTCGCCGGAGATGCTGAGTTTGATCTGGTCCACGCCCAGGCCGATGGTTTCGCGGACGACCTTGCGCATTTCTTCGACGCCGTCGGCGATCTGGGTGATGCCGGGGACGAGGTCCCCTGCGGTGGTGGCGATTTCCTGGCCGTTGGCCAGGTAGCGGGGGCCGGGGATGTCGCCGGCGTTGATGGCGTTGCGAACGACGACGTCGAGGCGCTTTTTGGCGCTGGCTGCGCCGAAGCACATGGTGTAGCCGTAGTCGATGTAGGTTTTGGCGGACTGCACGGTGTGCAGCAGATGTTCTTCGACCTGCATGGTTTCCAGGCCGTTGAGGTCCCCGTCGTTCCAGGTGAAGTGGGTGTGTGCATCGCACAGGCCCGACATCAGGGTCTGGCCGCGGCCGTCAACGACCTTGACGCCCTCGCGGGGAAGGTTTCCTGAACCGGCGCGAACGTCGGTGATGCGCTCATCGGCGATCAGCACTTCGCCCAGGAAGGGCTGGGCTCCGGTGCTGTCGAGGATGTTGACGTTGGTGAAGAGGGTTTTCGACATGACTTCGTTGTCCTTATTTTGAGATGGAGAGGGTGGAGCGGTTGTTAGGGGGCTTTACGGATCTGCATAGTGATGGTCTGCTGACGACGTGACTGGCAGCCCGGGCTGGCGTTGCTGCACGCGCACGTCTTCTTCGTCTCCGACGTGAGCGTTGTGCTGGTGAGGAAGTCGAGGACGGCGGCGGTGACGAAGTCCGGCGCCTCGGGTACCGTCCAGTGGCCAGTTCCTGGTGCGACCAGAAGTTCGGCGCTGCCCAGTTCTGCGGCCATGGCCTCGTTGGAGGCCGGCGTGCTGACTTTGTCCTCGCTGCCGGTCAGGAGCAGAACCTTGGACCGGATCGTGGTCAGGTCCGGATTGGTCGCGGCAGCGAGGACTTCACAGGCCTGGGCGTAGGCTTCCGGGTCCTGGCCGAGGAGCAGCTCGCGGACGAAGGGCCGGACGAGCGGGTTCCCGATTGCTGCGTGGTCGGCGGTGGCGGCGTTGGCGACAGTGTCGGCCACGGCAGCCATGCCCTTCTCCCTTACGAGGGCGGCGCGTGCACGGGTGGCGTCCTTCGCGGCCTGGGCCTGTTCGCGGACCGGGCCGAGCAGGACGACTTCCCGGACCAGGTCCGGGCGGGTCGATGCCAGCTGCTGGACGATGAGGGTTCCCATCGAGTGCCCGACGAGGTGCGCCCGGCCTGCGGCTGTCTGGGATTCGATGACCAGGGCCAGTTCGGCGGTCAGGGATTCGAGGGTCAGTTCCCCGGCCCGGGGTGAGCGTCCGTGTCCGCTGAAGTCATAGCGGGTGACCAGGAACCGTTCGGCCAGCGAGGCGACGAGGGGTTCGTAGAAGCTGGTGGTGCCGCCGAGCCCGTGGACCAGGACGACGTCGGGCCCGGTGCCGGTGGTTTCGACGAAGAGCTGTTTCGTGCCGATGGCGGTCAGGCCGGCGGCGACGGTTGCGGTGCTCATCGTCCTTCTCCGACCCGGTTGCTCAGGGTGCCGAGCTTGCTGATGCTGATTTCGACGACGTCTCCGGTGGTCAGGAACCGCGGCGGGGTGAAGCCGATGCCGACGCCGACCGGGGTGCCGGTGGCGATGATGTCGCCGGGCTGGAGGGTGATGCCGGCGCTGATGGTTTCGATGATCGTGGGGATATCGAAGATCAGGTCGGCCGTGGTGGCCTTCTGCCGGGTTTCGCCGTTGACGGTGCAGAGCAGGTCCAGCGGCCCGTCGCCGACCTCGTCGCGGGTGACGGCCCAGGGGCCCATCGGCGCGTGGGTGTCCAGGCTCTTGCCGAGGAACCACTGCTTGTGGTCTTTCTGCAGGTCGCGGGCGGTGACGTCATTGATGATCGTGTAGCCCCAGACGTGGTCCAGCGCCTCGGCCTTGCTGATCCCGCGCCCGCCCTTGCCGATGATGACCCCGAGTTCGGCTTCGTAGTCGAGTTCGGAGGTGACGCCGGTGTGGGGGTCGATATCGGCGCCGGTGCCGATGACGGTGGAGGGGGCCTTGGTGAACACGACCGGGTATTCGGGCTGAGGGGTGGCGCTGGCCGTGGCGTCGTAGCCGGAGTTCGCGAATTCCTTGGCGTGTTCGACGTAGTTGCGTCCGACGCAGAAGATGTTGCGGCGGGGGAGCGGGATCGGGGCGAGAAGTTCCACCTCTGCGACGCTGACCGCCGGCCCGATGGATGCGGCGAGCTGGGCGGCAACCTCGTCCCAGTTGTCGATGAGTGCGAGCAGATCCTGCGAGCCGGAAACGGCGGTCACGGTCGAGGCGTCGTCGCTAAGAACGCCGGTCTGCTCGGTTCCCTGGTGGCGGAAAGTTACGAGTTTCAAAGTGATCTCCCTTGATCGATTATCGATAATTGATGAATAAGACGATACATGAGGGTGATCGGCATCACAAGGGGAAGGCTCAAGAATCCATCGCCGGCAGTCTTTGGATCCGGGTTAGCCCTTAGGGAGGGTCTACTCCTGGGGGAGGATGGAGTATTCGTGCTGGTGCTCGATGACGAGCCTGGTGCAGAGTTCCGGCGTACCGTTTTCGAACGCTTCCAGGATCGGGACATGGGCTTCGGCAGCGGCGTGCAGGTCCACGTGGCCACGGACGACGGTGGCCATGGTCCGGGCCTCGACGTACAGGGAATCCCAGATTTCCGCCATGAGCCGGTTCCCGGTGGCGACAACAACGGCGCGGTGAAAAGCTGTGCTGTATTTGGCGATGCCATGGGCATCGTTCGCTGCAGCGGCTTCGCGCATGCCTGCCAGCGCTTGGCGTAGCGGTGACGGGTCGGCGTGCAGGGCCGGATAAGCAGCTGCGGCGGCCGTTCCCTCCAAGGCCAGGCGGACAAAATAAACCTCCGCAAGGTCATCCTGGGAAGCAGACCTGACGAAGGTTCCGCGGCGGGGGATGTTTTCGACCAGCCTGGTGGAGGACAGTTCCCGGAGGGCTTCGCGCACTGGAGCCTGGCTGACACCGAACTCCTTGGCGAGCTGGAGTTCCACGAGGCGCATGCCGGGAGGGTAGGTGCCGTCGACGACGCGGTCCACGATGGTCCTTCTGACCTTTTCCGAGAGGCTCTCGTTATCGAATGCTGCTGACACCGCCATGACATAAGTCTTTCACAGTGCGTCCTTCGCACCTGCTGCTTCAGAGTCGCTCCAAGCTTGTTCATGTTATAGGCCTTGCAGTGCAGGCTCCGGGTCCCTGAAGGCGGGCGCGCGGGCTCGAGCGCCGGCAGCGACAAGGTAACGACACATGTGGCCCCGGAAACCTGCAGGAAATCTCACCGGCCTAGTCTGGTCACACCGCGGCATCTGCGGTCCGCCAGCCGGCCGGTTCTTGAAGGGATTCCGTCATGCACCTCTTGCCCCGTGAACAGGAAAAGCTCATGATCGTGGTCGCCGCGGACCTCGCCCGCCGCCGCCAGGGCCGCGGACTGAAACTGAACTTCCCCGAGGCCGTCGCCGTCATCAGCTACGAACTGATGGAGGGCGCCCGGGACGGCCGGACCGTGGCGGAGCTCATGAGTTACGGAACCACCCTCCTTAGCCGCGACGACGTGATGGAGGGCGTACCGGAAATGATCCACGACGTCCAAGTCGAGGCCACCTTCCCGGACGGCACCAAGCTCGTCACCGTCCACGATCCCATCCGCTAGGGGGCTTTCATGATTCCGGGAGAATACGTTCTCAGCGCCACGGCGCTGGTGATCAACGCCGGCCGCGAGGCGGTGACCGTCGCCGTGACCAACACCGGTGACCGCCCCGTCCAGGTGGGCTCGCACTATCACTTTGCCGAAGCGAATCCGGCGCTGCATTTTGACCGGCAAGCCGCCTACGGCCGGCGCCTGGACATTCCCGCCGGCACCGCCGCACGGTTCGAACCGGGGGACAGCAGGACTGTCCGGCTGATTGAACTCGCGGGCAGCCGTGAAGTGCACGGCCTCAGCAACGCTGTCAACGGCGCCCTCCACAAGACCGGACTCCATGTTTCCGAACTCCACGTTTCCGAACGGATAGGTGACGCACCGTGACTTTCGAGTTGTCCCGCAGGCAATACGCGGACCTCTACGGCCCGACGACCGGCGACGCGATCCGCCTGGCCGACACCGATCTGTTCCTTGAGATCGAGAAAGACCTCACCGTCTACGGCGAGGAAGTGGTGTTCGGCGGCGGCAAGGTGATCCGCGACGGCATGGGCCAGAACGGCCAGTTGACCAGGGACGGTGACGTCCAGGGGGGAACCATCCCGGACACCGTGATCACCAACGTGGTGGTGCTGGACTACACCGGCATCTACAAGGCCGACGTCGCGATCCGGGACGGCCACATCTTCCGGATCGGCAAGGCCGGCAACCCGCAGATCACCGACGGCGTGGACATCGTGATTGGCGCGAGCACCGAGATCATTGCCGGCGAGCGGAAAATCCTGACGGCCGGCGGGGTGGACTCCCACATCCATTTCATCTCCCCGGACCAGGTTCCCGCGGCCCTGTGCAGCGGGGTGACCACCATGGTGGGCGGTGGCACCGGTCCCGCCGAAGGCACCAAGGCCACCACCGTCACGCCCGGAAAATGGCACATCCAGCGGATGCTGCAGGCTGCCGAAGGGCTCCCGATCAACATCGGCCTGTTCGGCAAGGGGCACGCGTCCGCCGTCGAGCCTCTGGCCGAGCAGATCCGCGCCGGCGCGATCGGGCTGAAAGTCCACGAGGACTGGGGTTCGACCACGTCCTCCATCGACACCGCGCTACAGGTCGCAGATCAATACGACGTCCAGGTGGCCCTCCACACCGACACCCTGAACGAGTGCGGCTTCGTGGAGGACACCATCCGGGCCATCGGCGGCCGCGTGATCCACACCTTCCACACCGAGGGCGCCGGCGGCGGGCACGCCCCGGACCTCATCAAGATCGCGGGGCTGCCCAACGTCCTGCCGGCATCCACCAATCCCACCCTGCCGTACACGCGGAACACGATCGAAGAGCACCTGGACATGCTCCTGGTCTGCCACCACCTGAACCCGGACATCCCGGAGGACGTGGCGTTCGCGGACTCCCGCATCCGCGCCGAGACTATCGCCGCCGAGGACGTCCTGCAGGACCTGGGCATCTTCGCGATCACGTCCTCGGACTCCCAGGCCATGGGCCGGGTGGGCGAAGTGATCATCCGCACCTGGCAGGTGGCCGACAAGATGAAGAAACAGCGCGGCGTGCTCAAGGACCCCGACGGCTCAGGCGACACCGCAGCCGGTGTGCACGGCGCCGCTGCGGGTCTGGGGGCGGAGAGCGACAACTTCAGGATCAAGCGCTACGTGGCGAAGTACACCATCAACCCGGCCATCGCGCAGGGCATGGCCGACTCGATCGGTTCGGTGGAGGTCGGAAAGTTTGCCGACCTGGTGCTCTGGGACCCGGCATTCTTCGGGGTGAAGCCGGAGCTGGTGCTCAAGGGCGGCCAGATTGCCTACGCCCTCATGGGGGACGCCAACGCCTCGATTCCCACCCCGCAGCCGCGGACCATGCGCCCGATGTTCGCCGCCTACGGCAAGGCGCTGCAGCAGTCCTCTATCACCTTCCTCTCCCAGGCCGCCATCGACGCCGGGGTTCCGGCGGAGCTCGGACTGGAGAAAGTCATCCGGCCGGTGTCCGGCATCCGCAGCCTCACCAAGGCGGACCTCAAGTTCAACGGCGCCACCCCGGATATCGAGGTGGACCCGGAAACGTATCAGGTGACGGTCGACGGCGAGGACGTCACGTGCGAACCGTCGGACGTCCTGGCCATGGCGCAGCGCTACTTCCTTTTCTAGGCTTCCAGAGGAGACGACCATGATCATTGAAAAGGTCCTCGGCAACACCCACGACCTCCCTCCCGGCCCGGACCCGTATATAGGGCTTCACCGGGAAAAAGTGGTGCTGCCCAGCGCCCAGCTGGTCAAGCGCATCCAGCGCGTCACCACCGACCACGGGAAGGAACTCGGCATCCGCCTCCCCACCGGTTCCGGGGACCTGCGCGACGGCGACATCCTGCACGTGGCCGGAACCAACATGATCGTGGTGTCGGTGCTGCCTACAGATGTCCTGGTGATCGCCCCGCGCTCCATCCATGAGATGGGCGTGGTGGCGCATTCCCTGGGCAACCGCCACTTGCAGGCCCAGTTTTTCGACGCGTCCTCGGAGTATGGGGCAGAGGTGATGGTCTGCCAGTACGACCACACCGTCGAGGACTACCTGAAACACGTCGGAGCGCCCTACGACCGCCAGGAGCGCGTGATGCCCGTCCCCTTCCGCCATGCCGAACACAGCCACTAGTTCCGCGTCCTACCAGTTGGCCTTGCAGCAGCTGACGGATTCTGCGCTGCCTACCGGGGCGTTTGCTCACTCGCTTGGGTTTGAGACTTATATTGAGCGCGGGCTGGTGCGGGATGAAGCTAGCTTTTGGGTGTGGCTGGCTGCGTTCATTTCGCAGCAGCTCACCTACTCGGATGCTCTGGCCATCCGGTTCCTGTATGAGGGTGTTTCTGTTGCCGAACTCGATGCGTTGATGACTGCTCAGCTCCTTCCGCGGCAGCTGCGCGAGGCCAGCATCAAGATGGGGAACCGGCTGCTGGAGATCGGGGCCGAGATTTTTCCGTCCCCTGCACTGGCCGAGTACCGGGAACTGGTGACTTCCGGCCGTGCCGCCGGACACCAGCCGTTGGCGTTTGCTGTGATCGCCCGATCCCTGGCTGTCCCGCTCGGCGATGCCTTGGGCGCGTACTTGTTCGCTACGGTCACGTCGTTGACTCAGAACGCGGTGCGGGCAATTCCGCTGGGGCAGAACGCCGGCCAGCGGCTCCTGCGGAAGGCGGCCGACGACGTCGCGGCCGCGGCCGAGCGCGCCGGCCACCTCACGCCTGACGACTTTGGGGCCGTCAGCCCCGGACTCGAAATTTCGCAGATGCGGCACGAACGCCAGCGCGCCCGCATGTTCATGAGCTAACTGATCTGTACGCAAAATGCTTCAAGAAATATGTCTGGAGAAGAATATGTCTGAGCCCGTCAAGATCGGCATCGGCGGCCCGGTGGGTGCTGGCAAGACCCAGTTGGTGGAGCGCCTCACCCGCCACATGAGCCGGGACATCTCCATGGCGGCCATCACCAACGACATCTACACGATCGAGGACGCCAAGATCCTCGCCGCCAACGGGATCCTCCCGCTGGACCGGATCATCGGCGTCGAAACCGGCGGCTGCCCGCACACCGCCATCCGCGAGGACACCTCCATGAACACGGCGGCCATCGAGGAGCTGAAGAAGCGGCACCCGGATCTGCAGGTGATCTTTGTGGAATCCGGCGGCGATAACCTCTCCGCCACCTTCAGCCCCGAACTGGTGGACTTCTCCATCTACATCATCGACGTGGCCCAGGGCGAGAAAATCCCGCGCAAGGGCGGCCAGGGCATGATCAAGTCCGACCTCTTCATCATCAACAAAACCGACCTCGCGCCGCACGTGGGCGCGGACCTCTCCGTCATGGAACGGGACTCTCGCGAATTCAGGGGCGAGAAGCCGTTCTGCTTCACGAACCTCAAGACCGACGAAGGGCTGGAGCGCGTCATCGAATGGGTGCGGCGCGACGTCCTGATGCTCGACCTGGCGTCATGAGCGCACTGGGGCTGAATCCTGGCGAGCTGATCGCTGAGGCGGCGAGGCCGGATTTTGGGGCCGCGGCGTGGTGGGCACCGCGGGGGGCCCACTACCGCGAGGGCCCCGGCTCGAGCTTGCGAGAGTTGGGAGCGGTTGGAGACGGGCACGGCCCCAACTCCGGTGAAGCCGCCGGAGCCAACCAGAGCGTCCGGGAACCGATGGGGGAGCTCGAACTCGTCGTCACTGAACGTGCGGGAAAGTCTGTGGCGTCGCATCAGTTCCATCGGGGGGCCTTGAGGGTTTTGCGGCCGCACTACTTGGATGACTCCGGGCAGGTTTGTTATGTCATTGTGAATCCGGGTGGGGCCTATTTGGGGGCTGATCTTTATGTGATTGATGTGGAGGTGGCGGACGGGGCGGAGTTGCTGCTCGCTACGCAGTCGGCCACCAAGATCTACCGGACTCCTGGATCCTTCGCCGAGCAGCGGATGAGGCTGCGGCTTGGGGAGGGGGCGCGGTTGGAGTTCGCCCCGGACCAGGTGATCGCCTACCGGGAGGCCAGCTACCGACAGAATACCCGCGTGACGGTGCGGCCGTCGTCGAGCCTGATCATGGCCGAAATTATCACCCCGGGGTGGTCGCCGGACGGCGACTCGTTCCGGTACGAGGAGCTGCGGTTGCGGACCGAGATACGGGTCGAGTCCGGGGGCGCGGCCGGGCTGCTGGCCCTGGACAACGTGCTCCTCCGCCCGTCCCTGGGCGATGTCACCGGTATGGCGTTCATGGAGGGCTTCAGCCATCTGGGGTCGCTGATCGTGGTGGACCCGCGCGTGGACCAGGCCCTCGCCGACGAACTCCACGAGATCACGGCGGGGTTCGGCGCCCACACCGGCATTTCGCTCACGGCCGCCGTGCTGGGAACGGCCGGGCTGGTGCTGAGATCGCTCTCCAACAGCACGGAGGAACTCCAGCGCGTTGCTGGAGCCGCCACGGCCCTGCTGCGCAAACGCTGGTACGGCCAGGATCCGCTGGATCTGAGGAAGTACTGATGGCCGCGATCGGGCAGATGACGGCGCTGTACCGGCTCTACCGCCGGCGGGCGCACCTGCCGCTGAGGACTCGGCTGCTGGTGACCTTCGGCGCGGTGGCCGCACTGCACGCCGCCGCCGTCGTGCTCCTGGTGGCCGGTGCGGCCGGGGGCGGACCGCCGCTGGGGATCGGACTGGTCCTGACGGCCTACCTGGCGGGGGTGAAACACAGCTACGACTGGGACCACCTCGCCGCGATCGATAACTCCACCCGGAAGTTCGCGGCCCAGCACCGCGATCCAGTCAGCGTGGGCTTCGCCTTCAGCCTGGGCCACAGTTCCGTGGTGGTCCTGGCCGGGGTGCTCGTGGTGGCGGGAGCCTCGCTGGTGGAGAATTTCATGGTGGAGGGGACTGCCGGGAACCTGCTGCTGGGGCTGGTCGGCAGCGGGATATCGGGGCTGTTCCTGCTGGCCATGGGCGCCTTCAACGGCTCCGCCTTCCTCCGGACACTCAAGGTGTACCGCGGTGCGCGCAATGGTGCCGCGATCTCCCACGAGGACCTTGCCGCGAAGGGCTTCGTGACCCGGCTGCTCGCGCGTCCGCTGGCCCGGGTCCAACATCCCAGGAACATCTACGTGATCGGATTCCTCTTCGGGCTGGGTTTCGATACCGCCACCACCATCGGGCTGCTGGTCATGGCGACGGCGGCTTCCCTGGCCGGCGTTTCCCCGCTCGCGCTGCTGGCCCTTCCGCTGGCCTTCGCGGCCGCCATGACGCTGTGCGACACCATCAACGGCGTGGCCATGATGCGGATGTACCGTTCGGCCCTGACGGATCCGCGGCGCAAACTTGGCTTCAATGCCGTTATTACGGGCATTTCTGCTGTTTCCGCCCTCTTCATTGCGGTCATCACCCTGGCCGGTGCCCTTCACCAGGTGTTCGGGCTTGGCGACCCGCTGACCAGTTGGCTCGGGTCCGTGGACCTGGGCGACGCCGGGCTGCTGTTGGTGGCACTGCTGATGTCCGCCTGGGCCGCGGCCGCGCTGCACGGGCGGACATCCTCACGCGCCGGCTACGGACGTTGACCACCCGGCCGCCGGGCTGATCACAGCCGCCGCGCCCCCTCTGCCGGCAGGACGGCGAAGACGTCCGGTGCCGGCAGCCCACGGGCGGCGAAGCCGGCAAGGACCGCGGACCGGGCCCGATCGGCGTCGTTGACCGGAACCAGGGCGATGGCCGAGCCGCCGAACCCGCCGCCGGTCATCCGGGCCCCGATGGCCCCGTTGGTGCGGGCGGCGTCAACGGCCAGGTTCAGTTCCGGGCAGGAGATCTCGAAGTCGTCCCGCATGGAGCGGTGGCTGGCGTCCAGGAGTTCCCCGATGGCCAGCGGCCCAAGGGTCCCGAGCAGTTCCGCGGTCCGGGCGACCCGTGCGTTCTCGGTGACGATGTGCCGGACCCGGCGGAACGTCTTCTCGTCGAGGATCCGCTCGGCACTGGGCAGATCGGCGGCGCCGAGGTCGCGAAGGGTGCCCACGCCCATGGCCCGGGCGCCCCGGACGCAGGAGGCCCGGCGCTCGGCATACCCGCCGCTGGCGTGGGCGTGCGAGACCTTGGTGTCGATGACCAGGCAGAGAAGCCCGGCTTCCTCCAGGCCGAGCGGTACCGGGCGGGAGCTGAGGTCACGGCAGTCCAGGTAGACGGCGCAATCCTTGGTGCCGAGCATCGAGGCAGACTGGTCCATAATGCCGGTGGGTGCGCCGACGACGTTGTTCTCGGCACGCCGCCCTATATCCGCCAATTCGGCGCGGCCCAGGCCGGCTCCGGTGAGATCGGACAGGGCCAGGGCGACGGCGCACTCCAGGGCTGCGGAGGAGGACAGCCCGGCCCCTACTGGTACATCGGAGGACACAAACAGGTCAAAGCCCGGCACCGTGACCCCGGCGCGTTCCAGCTCCCAGGCCACGCCGGCCGGATAAGCGGACCAGCCCGCAGCCTGGTCCGGGGTGAACGTGTCGAGATCGAATTCTGCGGGTTCAGCGTCCGGGAACCCGGAAGCCAGGCGCACGGTGCGGTCGTCCCGGGCTGCCACGGCCACGGTGGTGCTGCGGTTGATGGCGAAAGGCAGGACGAGTCCCTCGTTGTAGTCCGTGTGCTCGCCGATCAGGTTGACCCGTCCCGGTGCCTGCCATACGCCGTCGGGGTGCCGGCCGAAGAGGCCGGCGAAGGCGCCGGCCAGCGCGTCCGCCGGGCCCGTTCTTGTGGTGTCGGTGGTGGTCATCGTGCTCCCGTTCTGGCGTCCCGGAGCCGGGCGGCGACCTCTTCGGGCGTGGTGTCGTTGATGAAGGCGCCCATGGCGGCCTCGGAGCCGGCGAGGAACTTGAGTTTGTCTGCGGCCCGCCGGGGCGAGGTGAGCTGCAGGTGCAGGTAGCCGGACCGGCGCAGCACCGGGTCAAGGGGGGCCTGGTGCCAGGCGCTGATATACGGCGTCGGGCTGCCGTACAGGGCGTCCAGCCGGCCCAGGAGCTCCGGGTACAGGACGGCGAGCTCGTCGCGTTCGGCGCCGTTCAAGGCCGCCAGGTCAGGAACCTGGCGGTGCGGGACGAGATGGATTTCCAGCGGCCAGCGCGCCGCGAACGGCACGTAGGCGCTGAAGAACTCGCCCTCCACCACCATCCGGGCGCCGTCGGCCCGTTCGCTGGCCACAATGCTTCCGGTCAGGGTGGCCGTCCCTCCCGCTGCCTCATGGAACCGGCCGGCGGCCGCGGCCATCACGGCGGCCCGGGGCGTGACATAGGGGTAGGCGTAGATCTGGCCGTGCGGGTGGTGCAGTGTCACGCCGATGTCCTGGCCGCGGTTCTCGAAGCAGAACACCTGCGCCACGCCGGGCAGGGCGCTCAGTGCCTCGGTCCGGTGGGCCCAGGCGTCGATCACCGTGCGCACGCGCCGGGTGCTGAGGGCGGCGAACGTTCCCGTGTGCTCGGGCGTGAAGGCCACGACCTCGCACCGGCCGCCGGCGAGCCCGCGGCTTCCCCAGCCCGGCGCTGCCGGGGCCGCGGCGAAATCCGGGCCGAGCGACGGGAAGCGGTTTTCAAACACGGCGACGTCGTAATCCGCGGCCGGGATCTCCGACGGCCGCGCGTCCGTGCTCGGGCACAGCGGGCATTCGTCCGCCGGCGGAAGGTGCGTCCGGTGTTGCCGGTGCGCGGCGACCGCCACCCAGTCCCCGGTCAGCGCGTCGTAGCGGATTTCCCCTGACGGGCCGCGTTCGGGTAGTTCGCGGCGGTCCCTGGAGGGGCGCTGCCGGGGATGGGTGGTGTCGTCGAAATACAGGAGCTCGCGCCCGTCGGCGAGGCGTGTGCTGGTGACCGCGGACAACGACGCCGGGGCGTCGCTGCGGCTGATGATGCTGGTCATGGGGTTCCTTCAGGGGTGGGGACCGGGCGGTCAGAGGGCCTGGACGTGCAGGAGCAGGGCGTGCTCCGGGTTCAGGACGGGAAGGGGCAGGCCGACGTGCTGGAGGAAGGCGCCGGACGCGACGGCGCCGTCTTCGAGCCAGGCCGGCGGCTGGATCTGAGAGAAGGAGTGCGCGTAGTCGCCGTCGAGGGGTGTCGGCAGTTCGGCCCGGACACGGTAGGTCCGCTTCGGGTCAAGGCCCGGCAGCGAGGCCTGCCCGGGGACCTCAGCCGGAGAGGATGCGAGGGACACGGCAGCGAACAGGGCCTCGCCGGCGTCGTGCGCAACCACACCGTGGACACTCAGGGTGGGCTCGGCGGTGTCCGCGTTTACCCGCTTGCCGGAGTGGATCAGGGCGCGGTGGCGCTTGTACAGCGCAATCACGCGGCGCAGCGTGGCGCGCTCCTCGCTCGTGGCCGCGCGGATGTCCCACTCCATGCCGAAGTGGCCAAAGAGTGCGGTGATGGCGCGGAAGGAGATGTCGTGGGTGCGGGCCGTGGTGTGCGAGGTGGTCGGGCCGATATGCGCTCCGACGAGTTCCGGAGGCAGAATCGCCTGGGTCCAGCGCTGGATGGTCTGGCGTTCCAAGGCGTCGTTGCAGTCCGAGGCCCACACGCGGTCGGTGCGCTGCAGGATGCCGAGGTCCACGCGGGCCCCGCCGGAGGAGCAGCTTTCGATCTCCACGTCCGGGTGTGCTGCCTTGAGCGCGTCGAAGAGGCGGTAGGCGGCCAGCGTTTGTTCGTGGACGGACGGGCGGCCGCCGCGGCCGTGCTCGGTGAGGTCGCGGTTCTGGTCCCACTTGAGGTAGGCGATGGTGTTTTCGCGCAGCAGGGCGTCGAGGCGGTCGTAGATGTACTGCCAGGCCTCCGGATTGGCGAGGTCCAGGACGTGCTGGTGGCGCCAGGTGTGCGCGAGCCGGCCGCCGTCCTTGTACGAAAGCGTCGACGGGCCCACGATCCAGTCCGGGTGTTCGCGCGCGACATCGGAGTCCAGGTTGACCATCTCCGGCTCCACCCACAGGCCGAATTCCATGCCGTGGCCGGTGACGGCGTCGATCAGCGGGGTGAGGCCGTCGGGCCACAGGCCCTCGTCTACGTACCAGTCGCCGAGGCCCGCGTGGTCGTCGCGGCGGCCGCGGAACCAGCCGTCGTCGAGGACGAAGCGTTCCACGCCGAGCCCGGCGGCCGATTCGGCGAGTTCCAGCAGGGGTTCGAGGCGATGGTCAAAGTACACGGCCTCCCACGTGTTGAGCACCACCGGGCGGACCCGCCCGGACGTGGTGTCCACGTGCTGCGGCCGGGCCCGGAACCAGTCGTAGAAGGCCTCGGTGATGCCGTCCAGGCCGCGCCCGGAGTAGGCGGCAAAGAGCGACGGCGTCCGGTAGCTGCCGCCGGGGGGGAGCACCACTTCGCCGGAGCCGAGCAGCTCCGCGGCGCCGAGCATGCGCCGGCCGTCGGCGAGGCTGTCGAGGTACTGCTCGTGGTTGCCGCTCCAGCCGAAATGCGTGGCCCAGACCTGGCCCCGGCGGTTGGAGAAGCCGGCGGACCCGGCAGCCACCAGCAGCGAGGAATCGTGGCCGGTCCGGCCGTGCCGGCCGGTGCGGACCCAGGTTCCCTGCTGGACGGCGTGCCGCTGCGGGTGGTTTTCGCGGCACCAGCGGCCGGTGAGGTCGAGCAGTTCCGTGGCGTCCCGCGGCACCGGCAGCACCGCGGCCAGTTCCTCGAGCTGGTACTCGGCCGTGCCGCTGTTGGTCAGCGTGTGCGCCAGCTCCAGGAGGCCGCCGGGGTGAAGGGTGAGCTCGGAACTGATTTCCAGTCCGGCCTCGGAATCCCGGTGGATGATCAGTACCCCGTGCCCGCCCTCCTGCATCTGGGCGGACACCACCCGCAGGGCCGGCGAGAAGTCCTGGCCGGGTCCGCCGTCGGCGTTCCGGTGCCCGCGCAGGCCCGGCCGTCCGGCCCAGCCGGAGGAGGCCTGCGGGAGCAGCCCGGCGGTGACGGGGATGTCGAGGGCGGAGTGGGGGACGGGCCCGCGGAGGACCGCCAGGTCGGGGAGGTGTTCGCCGAGGTCGGCGCCCCAGTGGACGATCTCGGCCTCGCCGGAGTCGAAGGCCAGCAGGAGGCTGGTGCCGGCAGAACGCAGGTGCACGGGGTGCATGGGATTCGCTTTCAGTTGTGCGGAAGTCAGGTGCTGGTGCGCGGGATCCGGCTCGGGATCCCGCGCACCGGGCGCCGCCGTTACTGGCGGCTATGGCCTCAGAGGCTTACTTGAAGAGGGCGTTGACCTGGTTGTTGGCCTCGGTGAGGGAGCTGGCAGGCTTCTTGCCGGAGAGGACGGCGTCCATGGCCGGCTTCATGATGCCGTCCACCTTGGCTGCCTTATCCGCGATCGGGAACAGGAACGTGGTTCCTTCCTTGACGTGGGTGGTGAAGGCGGAGACGTCGGTGCCCTTGGCCTTGAATGCTTCGGCTGCCTTCTCGGAGGAGCTGGTGAGAGCCGGGAACACGACGCCCTTGGAGGCTACGACGTCCTGGCAGGCGGTGGAGGCGAGGTATTCGACCCACTTGACTGAGGCGGCCGGGTTCTTGCTGCCGGCCCAGACGGAGTCGGCCAGGCCGTTGAACATGCTGGCGCGCTTGCCCTCGGGGCCCTTCGGGGTGGGGGCGAACGCGGTCTTCACGCCCTTGTAGCTCTTGTACTGGCCGATCAGCCAGTCACCGGTGGTGTTGATGGCAGCCTTGCCGGCGCCGAAGTTGTCCGCCAGGCTGGCGCCGACGGTGGTTTCGAGCTTGGGCATGTAGCCCTTTTCTACGAGTCCGGCCCACCAGGCGATGGTTTCCTGGAACTTGGGGTCGTCGTAGTTGAACTTGGTGCCCCAGGGGTTCTTGTCCGTGGCGCTCCAGCCGGTGGTGGCGCTGAGGAAGCTCCACTCGGTCTGGCCCTGCCCGGAGCCGCTGCCGGCGAGACCGAGGCCGTAGACGGCCACGTTGTTCTTGTCGAAACCTGCCGCGTCGCCGCGCACGCCGTTCTTGTCCACGGTCAGGTGCGCGATTGCCTTCTCGTAGCTGCCGCCGTCCTGCGGGTTCCAGTCCAGGTTGGCCATCTGCTCGGCGGTCAGGCCCGCGGAGTCCGTCATGGCCGTGTTGTAGAAGAGGCCCACGGTGTCCCAGTCCTTGGGCAGTCCGTAGCGCTTGCCGTCCTGGCCCACCCAGAGCTCGGGGAGTCCCTTGGTGTAGCTCTCCAGCTTGATGCCGTCCTTGGCCACTGCGTCGTCAAGGGAGAGCAGCTGCTTCTTCGCGGCGTACTCGGGGTACTTCGAGAGGTGGTTGGTGAAGACGTCGGGGGCAGTGCCGGCGACGAAGCCGTTGGTCAGCGTGGTCCAGTAGTCGTCCCAGCCGCGCTGGGTGATCTTGACCTTGATGTCCGGGTTGGCCTTGGTGAAATCGTCCGCACACTGCTGGTAGGCCGGGAGCTGGTTGGCGTCCCACAGCCAGTAGTTGATTTCGCCCTTGGCCTCGGTGGAGGCCGGGGCGGACCCGCCGCAGGCGGAGAGGGAGATTGCGATGGCTGCGGCGGCAGCGACGGCGCCGAGGGTCTTCTTCATGGTGGACCTTTCATGGAAGTGCTTCTTTGAGGGGAACGCTTGTTGACGGGGCAGTGCGTGTTGGGTCGGGGTTACTTGATGCCGGAGAAGCCGATGGAGTTGACCACCCGCTTGCCGAAGGCGATGAAGAGCAGCAGGACCGGCAGGGCCGCGATCAGTGTTGCGGCCATCAGGCCGGACCAGTCGGGGGCGCCCTGCGGGGACTGGGACTTGAAGACGCCCAGACCCACGGTGAGGACGCGGACACTTTCGTCCTGGCCCACCAGCAGCGGCCAGAAGTACTCGTTCCACTGGCCGATGAAAGTTAGCAGCGCCAGGGTGGCCAGCGGGGCCGCGGCGTTCGGGAGCACGATCTGGAAGAAGATCCGCACGTGCTTGGCGCCGTCGAGCATGGCGGCCTCTTCCACCTCGCGGGACATGGAGAGGAAGAACTGGCGCAGGAAGAAGATGGCGAAGGGGGTCATGAACAGGAACGGCAGGGCCAGACCGGCGAACGTGTTGAGCAGGCCGAGGTTCTTGATCATCAGGAAGTTGGGCAGGGCTGTGAAGATCGGCGGGACCATCATGGTGGCCAGGAACAGGCCGAACACCACGTTCCGGCCCGGCCAGCGGAGCCGGGAGAAGGCGTAGGCGGCCATCGCGCTGAAGAAGACCTGCCCGGCGGTGGTGACGGTGGCGAAGATGACGGAGTTGCGCAGGTACAGCCAGAAGTTGATGGCGGCGCCGGAGCCGCCCTCGGCGATGGCTTCCTCGGGGCTCTGCAGCCCCAGGACCCGCTTGAAGGCGCCGAGGCTGAAGTCGGCCGGCAGCAGGTTGCTGGCGTTCGAGGCCAGGGAGGCGTTGCTGGACAGTGCGGTGCGGAGCATCCAGAGGAACGGCGCGATCGTCACGACGACGGCGATGGCGACGAGGGTCCAGGCGCCGACGCGGCGCCAGTTAACCGGCTTCCTGGGAGCGGGAACGGTGGCGGAGGGCTTCTTGCGGGAAGGGGCGGAGGTAGTCATGGCTGGGGTTCCTTAGTCCAGATCCGATTCGTTGCCCTTGAGGAACTTCATCTGGACGAAGGCCACAAGAGCGAGAATGACGAAGAGAATGACGGACAGGGCCGAGGCGTAGCCGAAGTCGGATTCACCGAAGGCCTTCTGGTAGATGTACATCTGGATGACGCGGGAGGCATTGATCGGGCCGCCACCCGTGGTCACTGCCACGGTGTCGAAGACCTGGAAGGAGCCGATCACGGTGACCACCAGGACCAGCACCAGCACCGGGCGCAGGAGCGGCATCGTGATGCTCCAGAACGTCCGGGTCGGGGAGGCGCCGTCGAGCGAGGCGACCTCGTACACGTGGTTGGGGATGGACTGCAGGCCGGCGAAGATCAGCAGGGCCGTGTATCCCATGTGGCGCCAGACGTTGACGCCGGCGATGGTGGGGATGGCCCATTGCTCGCTGCCGAAGAAGGCGATGCGCGGCAGGCCCAGCCAGTTGATGACCTCGTTGACGATTCCCAGCTGGTAGTCGAGCATCCAGAACCACAGCAGCGCGACGATCACGTTGGCCACGAGGAAGGGCAGCAGCAGGGCGCCGCGGATAAGCGTGGACTTGGCGACGTTGTGCATCAGCAGGGCCAGTCCGAGCGCGATCACCGTCTGGAAGCCGATGTTCAATGCCACGTACTGGACCGTGACGGCCATGGCGTTCCAGAACAGATCGTCCGCGAAGATCGCGGTGTAGTTCTTGATCCCGATCCAGGTGGGATCCCCCAAGACGCTGTACTCGGTGAAGCTGAGGTAGACGCCGCGGATGCTCGGCACAAGGTAGAACGCCACGAAGCCGAGCAGGGCCGGGGCGATGAAGAGAAGGGCAACCTTCAGGTCGCTCCGGGGTCGGCGCCGGCGGCGGGGGGCAGCGTTGCCCGTTCCCGTGCCGGTCGCCTTGCGGGCCGGGGCGGCTCCGCGGGCAGTTGTGGTGGTCATTGGTGGTTCCTCCGCAGTTACGTGGATGCTGTGACGTGGATTACAACTGGGGATGAATCTACACGAGTAACTTTCCAATGCGCAACAGTTTCTTCCATGTTTCCGGGCTGGAAACTTCCGCTCATCATCAGCTATTGACTCGAGTAGAAGCTGGTGTGAAACTTGCGTGCATGACGTTCTCACTAGGCATCGTTGGCGCCGGACAATTCGCAGGCGCCTTCGCCAAACTCTTCGACGCCCACCCCGCCATTTCCGAAGTCCATGTCACCGACGTCCTGCCGGAACGGGCCGAGGCCCTCCGGGAGCGGCTGGGCCTGGCCGGGACCTATCCCAGCTTCGAGGCCATGCTCGACAGCGGCCTGGACGCCGTGGCGATCTTCACCCAGCGCTGGACGCACGGGCCCCTGGTGCTGCAGGCGCTCCGCGCGGGCAAGCACGTCTACTCGGCAGTACCGATGGCCATCAGTGAGGACGAGATCGCCCAGATCATCGACGCCGTCCGCGACACGGGCCTGACCTACATGATGGGCGAGACGAGCTACTACAACCCCGCCACGGTGTATGCCCGCAAGCGCAGGGCCGAAGGCGCATTTGGTCGCATTTTCTATGCCGAGGGCGACTACGTCCATGACATGGACCTTGGCTTCTACGAGGCCTACCAGTACAGCGGCGGGGAGGACTGGAAGCGCACCGCCAGCTACCCGCCCATGCTGTATCCGACCCACTCCACCGGCGGCGTACTGGGCGCAATCGGCGGCCATGCCGTCAGCGTCAGCTGCATTGGCGTCTCCGACGAGCGCGGCGACGGCGTGTTCGACAAGGACGTCAGCATGTTCGGCAACGACTTCTCCAATGCCACCGCGCTGTTCGAACTCTCAACCGGCGGGTCCATGCGCATCAACGAGATGCGCCGCGTCGGCTACCCCTCCCACCTGCGCGAAAGCCGCTTCCGGTACTTCGGCACGGACGCCAGCTTCGAGCAGCTGGCCACGGTCAGTGTGTGGCAGGACAAGGAGTCCGTGACCGACGTCAGCGCGGAACTGGCCACCGGGGCCACGCTCGCTGCCGACGATCCTTCGCTGGCCGGCGTCGCCCCGGCCCTGCGGGACGCCTTCACCTCCGGCATGGCACCCGTGCACGACGCCGGCAGGCTCCCCGCCGAGTTCCGCGGACTTCACAACGGGCACGAGGGAAGCCACCACTTCCTGGTGGACGACTTCGCCACAGCCGTCGCCACCGGAACGCTCCCGCCCGTCAACGCCTGGGAAGCCGCCCGCTACACCCTCCCGGGCATCGTGGCGCATGAATCCGCCCTCCGCGGCGGTGAGCGGTTGCCCGTGCCGGACCACGGCGACGCCCCGGCCAAGCTGCCCGCACAGGGACCCAACGAGGAAGGCTTTGCCGGGGAACTCCGGCGGTAGCATGGTCACTGTGCCACATTCGCCAGCCCCCGCCAGGCCCACGATCACCCGCAAAGACGTGGCCCGGCTGGCAGGTGTCAGCACCGCCGTCGTCAGTTATGTGGTGAACGATGGCCCCAAACGGGTCTCCCCGGCGACGGCCGCGAAAGTGCGTGAGGCCATCAGCGCCCTCGGGTACCGGCCGAACGCCGCGGCGAGGGCACTGAAACTGGGCTCGAGTGAAATGCTCGGCATGGTGGTCGCGGATACCACCAACCCCTTCTTCGCCGCCCTGGCCCACGCCGTGGAGGAAGCCGCAGCGGCGCGCGGCTACGCGCTGCTGCTGGCCAACTCGGGCGGATCAGCGGCCAACGAACGCCGCCAGGTCCGGAACCTCGCGAGCCGCCGCGTGGACGGCGTCTTCCTCTCCAGCGTGCTGTTCGAACCCGACCTGACAGAGCTTGAGCATTCGGAGATCCCTGCCGTGCTGCTGAACCACAGCAGCGAGGTGCCCGGCTTCAACTCTGTCGGCGTGGAACTGCAGGAAGGCTCCCGGCGCGCCGTTGAACACCTTGTGGGCCACGGGCACCGCAAGATCGCGCTGGTCATGGGCATGAACGTCGGCAATGATCTGGACGGGCGCGAGATCGGCTGGCAGCAGGGGCTCGCGGAGGCGGGGCTCCCGGAAGGGCCGATTGTGCGTTGCGACTTCGACCGCCAAGGCGGCTACCGGGCCGGGCAGCGGCTGCTCGCCGCCGCGGACCGGCCCACCGCGGTGTTTGTCAGCTCCGACCTGCAGGCTGTCGGCCTGCTGCGCGCAGTGCAGGAGGCCGGCCTGCGGATTCCCGAGGACCTGGCCGTCTTCTCCTTCGACGGCTCGGCCGAGGCGGAGTACAGCTGGCCACCGCTGAGCACCGTGGCACAGCCCGTGCAGGCGATGGCCGAGGCCGCCGTCGAGGCGCTCATCGACTCGGACGGCGTGTCTCCCACCCGGAACAGGACGTTCCCTGTGGACCTGGTCCTCCGGGCGTCGTGCGGCTGCGTGCCAGGGCCCGTGCCC
>NZ_CAKKMF010000042.1 GCF_918697925.1 Arthrobacter sp. Bi26 | reverse complement strand
CGGCGGCGCTGTCCGGAGCCGGGAGGAAGGCCAGGATCCGGGCCAGTGCAGCGACCGTCACAGCATTTGCCGGTGCCGAGTCTGCCGGAACCACTTCGGGCCCCTGATTGCCGTCCATGAATCAAGTCTCCCAAGGGGGTCTGACGGTAATGATGGAACAGCCGAAGGAGCCCGCGAGGTTCGCGCCATACGTGGTTTCGCGGGCGGGTGTCGAGGTGGGGAGGTGCGGGTCCTGCGGATGCCGGGACACCGCGGGGCGCCAGAATGATGCTGAGTCCAGAGCCAGAGCCAGAGCCAGAGCCAGAGCCAGAGCCAGAGGCGGAACCAGAGCCGGAGCCGGAGCCGGAGCCAGAGCCAGCGGCGGAACTGGCGAGGGTGAAAATGTCTGAGTTTCCTACGGGCTGGCAGACCCGCAGAACGGCCGGCCGGCCCGAGTGCCCCCGCCTTCCGTCGGCCGGCCCGAGTGCCCCCGCCTTCCGTGCCCAGCCTCGATGCCGCCCCGAGCACCCCGATAGTCCCTCGGACCCGACATCCCCTGTCTCAAACACCGGCGCGGGTCCATCATGGGAGAGGGCGTCAGCTCGACGCCCCAGGCGGTATCGGGCGGAGGGTTGTCCATGAAACAAAGGGAATCTATCGCGATGAGGGTCGGCTCGCTGCCCTCGGACCGCCGCTCGCTACTTAAGGCGGTCGGCGTCGGGGCCGCGGGCATAGCGGGGATGCCGCTGCTGGCCGCCTGCACGGCCCAAACTGCCCCCGCCGGTGCCGCAAGCAGTGGCCCCGGCGCCTCCGGTACGCCGTCGGCATCGTTGCTTCCGGCGCCGGAACCGCAGGTCAAACCACTCCTGGACCAACAGAAGGTCAACGACGCCTTGGCCAAGCTGGACGGGATGGTCCAGGGCGCGATGGAGAGTACCGGTGTTCCCGGGGTCGCCGTTGCCGTGGTCTACAGGGACCAGATGGTGTACGCCAAGGGCTTCGGCGTGCGGGAGTCGGGCAGGCCCGAAACGGTGGACGCGGACACCGTTTTTCAGTTGGCCTCGGTGTCCAAACCCCTGGCCTCCACAGTGGCGGCCGTGGCCGTGGGCCGCAAGGCCATCTCCTGGACGGAGCCGGTGATCAACCACAGCCCCGGCTTTGCGTTGAAAGACCCCTACGTCACGCGAAACGCCACGGTCGCCGACTTGTTGTCGCATCAAGGCGGCCTAAGCACGGGGGCGGGCGATCTGCTCGAGGACCTCGGATTCGACCAGTCCTACATTCTCAGCCACCTTAACCAGGAGCCGCTGGACTCCTTCCGCTCGAGCTATAACTACAGCAACTTCGGCTACACGGCTGGCGCATTGGCAGTTGCCGATGCCATGAAACTGCCCTGGGCAGACCTCGCCGACGAAGTCTTGTTCAAGCCTCTGGGGATGACATCCACGAGCTATCGCCACGCGGACTACCAAAAGGCGTCGAACAGGGCATTGATCCACGTGCCCGCTGGTAACAAGACCTGGGTGGCCAAATACACCCGGAACGCCGACGCCGAAGCACCCGCCGGCGGGGCCAGCTCCTCCGTGCATGACCTGGCCCGCTGGATCCGCCTGCAGCTCGCCAACGGCAGTTTTGAGGGCAACGAGGTTATCGCCACGGACGCGCTGGGTGTCACGCATGTCCCGCACGCGGTATCGGGCCCTCCCGGGACACCGGCCGCCCGCACCCGCTTCTACGGCCTGGGCTGGAATGTCTCCTACGACGACCACGCCCGGCTCTCGCTCGGGCACTCGGGAGCCTTCAACCTTGGTGCCGCGACCGCCGTCTCGCTGCTCCCCGGTGAGCAGTTAGGCATTGTGGCCCTGACGAACGGCCGGCCGCAGGGCATCCCCGAAGCTATCTGCGCCGCATTCCTGGACACGGCCCAGAACGGCGCCCCGACAGTGGACTGGTTCGGATTCACCGCCGGCGTTTTCCAGAAGATCGATGAGGCGGAGAAGCCAAAAGTCGATTACTCCCAGGTGCCGCCGCAGGTCGAACCGGCACGCGGCAACGATTTCTACACCGGAAGCTACGCGAACTCCTACTACGGTCCGCTCAAAGTTTCGGTGGAGAGCGGCGTGCTGACCCTGGAGCTGGGCCCGGACGGCAGGGCCACCAGGTTCGCACTCAAGCACTTCGACGGCGACACCTTCAGCTTTGAATCCATCGGAGAGAACGGCAACGGCCTTGCGGGGGCAATCTTCGCCCCCGGTGCGAACGCTGCCCCCGGCGGCACGGCGTCGAGCGTCAGGCTCGATTTCTACGATCAGACCGGACTGGGCACTTTCACTCGCGGCTGAGCCCGGACTTCCGTGAGCTTCTTCCGTAAGCTTCTAGGGCGAACACCCCCAAGCCAAGGAACCTATGCCGATCAACAGACGCTCACTCAAGGAAGACGGGTTTACGGGTTTTAGGACTCTCGCCGCACTGGACATCAACCGGATCCCGCAGCGGACCGGGATCTTCGCCTTGCTGCAGCCCCCAGGCTATGAGCCGCGGTTCCTGCCCAAGAGCACGGCGGGGGTCTTCAAGAAAAAGGACCCTTCCGTCACGGAACCCGCGCTGACCGCCGAGTGGATTGACGGCGCCGACGTCGTGTATCTCGGCAAAGCGGGAGCCGGCAGCAAAGGCAACCGCGGCCTTCGCCGGCAAATCCAGGAGTTCATCGATTTCGGCAAGGGCAAGCCGCCTGGCCACTGGGACGGCAGGCTCATCTGGCAGCTCGCCGATCCCGGTTCCCTCCTGATTGCCTGGAAGGAGCTCCCAGCGGAGGCAGTCAACGAAGCGGAGGCCGGATACCACGCCCGATTCCGCGACGACCACGGCCGGCTGCCGTTCGCCAACCTCGTCCAGGCCCGGGTCAAAGGCAAATAAGTCAAAGGCAAATAGCTCAAAGGCAAAACAGCAGGCAGCTATTGACCACCGTGGGTGAACCGTCCCGCCAACAGTGTGGCGGCTACCGGCATCGCGGCGAACTCCGCGTCGGGAACAGTCAGCGGGTCGCCGTCGAGCACTGCAATATCGGCGGGATCCCCGGCGCGGAGCCGGCCGCGGCCGCGGGTCGAGGCCGTCAGGGCCTCCTGCCGGGTGAGCGCCTGCTCGGCATGCCACGGCCCGCGGCCATCCTGCCGGGCCCGCGCCGTGGCAGCGGACATGGCAGTCCACGGGTCCAGCAGGGACACCGGAGCGTCGGAGCCAAGGGCCAGCGCCGCACCGGCGGCCAACAGTGAACGGAGCGGGAAGGACCGGTCCGTGCGCCCCGGCCAGTTCGCCTCGGCGGCGTCCCGGTCATCGAGGGCATGCGCCGGCTGGACGCTCGCGGTCACACCCAACCGGCCGAAGCGGGCGAAATCCTCGCTCCGGACAAATTGGGCATGTTCCACCCGCCCGGCAATGCCCGCCGCCTCAAACGCATCCAAGGCGACCCGATTGGCCGCGTCGCCAATCGCGTGGACAGCCGGCACAAAGCCTGCCTGCCGCGCCCGGACCAGCAGGGCGAGCAACTCCGGCTCGCTTACCGTCAGCAGGCCGTGCCCGCCGTTCGGATAAGGGTCAACGCAGTAGGCTGTGCGGGTATTGAGCGAGCCGTCGATCAGCACTTTCAACGGGCCCACGGTCAGGAGCCCGCCGCTGCCCGCCACTGCCAAACCTGTCCGCAGGCCCTCGGCCACGGCCCGGTCCAGATCCTGCGGGTAGACCCCCGCCTCAACCTTCAGGGCAGCGAAGCCGCCGGAGATCCGCCGCAGCCAGGCGTCGCGGTTCCATGTCATCTCGAAGTCCACGATCCCGACTACGCCCCGCGCCGCGGCAGCCTGCCCCGCCTGCTGCACCCACTTATCCACCACCGCATCCGGCAGCCGGCCGAGCGCGCGGGTCAGGGCAAACGCCGGATCTTCCCGGAGCAGCCCGTCCGCGTCCACCCGCACTCCGTAGCGTTGGGCCGCTGCGGAGTTTAGCCAGACACAGTGGAGGTCGTGGCTGATCAGCGCCGTCGGCCGGCCGCGCGTCACGCCGTCGAGGAGGCCAAGGCTGGGCAGGTCCGGCCAGACGGCGTCGCGGAAACCGACGCCCACCAGCGTTTGTACATCTCCCGGAGCCCCGGTGCCGCTGCTGACGCCAGTGCCGCCGGTGAATCCGTCGCCGGCCCCGGTGACGCGGGATCCGGCGATATGGGACCCGACGACGGCGGCCGCCTCGCGCGCCGAGCCGGCGTCGGAAAGGTCCATCCGGTTGGAGGCCAGCGCCCACTGCGTCATGTGGACATGCTCATCCCACAGCCCCGGAATGACATAGCGGCCGTCCAGGTCCACCACACGGGTAGCGGCGGGGACCGCTGGCGCGTCCTGGCGCGACGGGATGATCGCAGACACGGCACCGCCGCGTAGATGAACGTCGAAGCATATTTCGTCCCCGGGTTGCCGCGCCGAGGCCAGCACGAGGTCCGGCGCGAGGCAGGGATCGAGCGGAGCAGACATAGAAACAGGCTAGGCGTGCGCCGCTCTTGAACCTAACGAGGAGCACCTAAACCAGAAGGACCTAAAACGCACACAAGGGACTTTTGCCCCTTACCCCTCCCAGACGTGCCCACCAAGCTAAATGTGGGGAGGTTCCTGCACGGCCACTTGGGGGAGGTCGCAGTTGAGGGAGGAACCACTTCATGGAATGCGGCACGGGTCTCACCGCGACTTGGGGAAGGAAATGGCGTTTGCACTTTCCGGCTTCAGCAGGAAAAGGCAGGAGACCACGGCCACATGACTATGCACCACCATTCGGGGGACCCCAAACTCAAAGTTTTCATACGCCTGAACGCCGACGCCGAAACAGCTCGAATCGACGTGCATGGCGTGGTGACTGTAGCCAACGTGCGGGCACTGTACGTTGTTTGCCGACGCGTCACCAGCAAGCTCCCCAGTTTCGAGCTCGTGCTCGACCTCGCGCACGCCCGCGTGTCGGCCGCCGCGATCGAGGAACTCCGTGAGCGCGCCCGCGCCTCGTTGATGTATTCGGGGATCGATGGCACTGAGACTCCGTGCCGTCTGCGCCTCGTGGACCCGCTGGTCATCCTCAAAGCCAAGGAGCACGTATGAAAGCCCTCGTCTACGGTGGGCCCGGACAGAAGTCGTGGACCGATGTCCCCGATCCCACCATTCAGAGCCCCAGCGATGTGATCGTCAAGGTGGACACGACAACCATCTGCGGCACCGATCTGCACATCCTCAAGGGCGACGTCCCGACCGTGGCCAAGGGCCGCATCCTGGGCCACGAGGGGGTCGGCACCATCACGGAGATCGGCGCGTCCGTCACCAGCCTCAAGGTCGGGGACCGTGTCATCATTTCCTGCATCAAGTCCTGCGGGCACTGCGCCAACTGCAAGACAGGCCTCTACTCCCACTGCCTTGGGGAGGAAGGCACGTCCGGCATCGGCTGGGTTTTCGGGCATCTGATCGACGGCACCCAAGCCGAGTTCGTCCGCGTCCCGTACGCCGAGAACTCCCTGCACCTCCTGCCTGAGGGAGTCAGCGACCAACAGGCCGTGATGCTCTCCGACATCCTTCCCACCGGCTTTGAGATCGGCGTGCAGTACGGCCGGGTCAAGCCCGGCGACACAGTCGCCGTGATCGGCGCAGGCCCGGTCGGACTCGCCGCGATCTGTACCGCCGGACTTTACGGCGCCGCGACGATCATCGCCGTCGACCTCGACGCGAACCGGCTCGAAAAATCCCGCGAATTCGGCGCCACTGATGTGGTCCTGTCCAGCGCTGCCAACTGGAAGGAACAGGTGATGGTCCTGACCGACGGGCAGGGCGTGGACGTCGCGATCGAGGCCGTCGGCATCCCGGCCACGTTCACGATGTGTACAGATATCGTGCGGCCCGGCGGCAACGTGGCCAACGTGGGCGTGCACGGCAAAGCCGTGGAACTGCACGTCGAGGACCTCTGGATCCGGAACATCAACATCAGCATGGGCCTGGTGAACACCAATACCACCCCCATGCTGCTCAAGCTCGTGGCACAGCAAAAAATCCCTGCAGACAGTTTCGCCACCCACCACTTCATCTTCGACGAGTTCATGGAGGCGTACGACACCTTCGCCCACGCCGCGGAGACGAAGGCCCTCAAAGTGGTGATCACGGCGTGAAAGCGTTCTTCCTCTGACTTCGCTCGGGCGGTAGCGGCCCGGGCCGCCAGCTTCCGGAAGTCCTGCCCATCCGGGCGTGGCAAACGGACCATCTGAAAGGACGGCGGCCATGAAAGCAGGCCGGATTGTCATGCTGGTGATCGGCTCGCTTTGCGCGCTGGTCGGTCTGGGACTGCTGGCGGTCGCCGGCTTCGCGGGCTGGGTCAATTACCAGCAGCGCGACGGCAGGTACTTCATCACGCCGTCGGAGCAGTTCTCAGCCAATTCCTACGCGCTGACGACCCCCCGGCTGGATCTCATGACCGGAGGCGGCGTGAACGACGGCGTCCCGGTGGACTTTGCGGGCAGCGTGCTGCTCCGCGGTTCCACCACCGATCCCGGCAAGGAAATCTTCATCGGAATTGCCCCGCGGGCCGACGTCGCGGCATACCTGGCCGGTGTCCGGCGCACCGAAATCGTCGACGTCCGTTTCAACCCCTTCCGCGCGCTGTACCGCGAAGTGAACGGTGCCAGCATCCCGTCCGATCCGGCGCAGCAGAACTTCTGGGCCGCGACTGCCACGGGCCCGGGGGAACAGGAACTGACATGGGACCTTCGCTCCGGAGCTTGGGCCGCGGTGGTCATGAACGCCGACGCGAGTTCACCGGTAAGCGTGAATCTGCAGGCAGGGGCACGCACCGATCTGTTCTTGCCGATGTTCATTGGCCTGCTGATCGGCGGCCTCGTGATGCTGCTGATCGGAGTGCCGCTGATCGTGCTGGGCGCCGCAGGACTCGGCCGTGGTGGGCCGGGCCAAGGCGGGACCGGCAGCGGAGTCCCTCCCGGCTACCTGCCAGCCCAGCCCGGCCAGCCGTATCAGGCCGGACCCTACCCGCCCGGGGCCGCCCCCGGCCAGCAGAACACCGCAGCCCCGCCGGGTGCTGTAGCGGCCTACGCTGCCGCGCCGGGACCTCAGTATCCGGTGACCCCGGGAGCGACTACCCCGTACGTCTACCCGGCGCGCCTCCACGGCTATCTCGACCCGAATCTCTCACGGTGGATGTGGCTCGTGAAGTGGTTCCTGGCCATCCCGCACTGCATCATCCTGTTCTTCCTCTGGTTCGCCTTCGGAGTGGTCACGATCGTGGCTTGGTTCGCGATCCTGTTCACGGCGCGCTACCCGCGCTCGCTGTTCAATTTCAATGCCGGCGTGATCCGCTGGAACTGGCGCGTGGCCTTCTACGCCTTCAGCGCGATCGGAACGGACGCCTATCCGCCCTTCACGCTGGCTCGCACGGATTACCCGGCGGACTTCGACGTCGACTATCCCGAACGGCTATCCCGCGGCCTGGTGCTGGTGAAATCGTGGCTGCTGGCCATTCCGCATCTGCTGATCATCGGTGTCCTGACGGGGACCGCGAGGACGTGGGAGTACCGTGACGGCCAGTGGGAACAGCATGGAGTGGGCATCTCCCTCCTGGGGCTGCTGGTCCTCATTGCCGGTGTGATCCTGTTGTTCACAGGTCAATACTGGCGGGGGATCTTCGACCTCCTGCTCGGTCTGAACCGCTGGATCTACCGCGTCATCGCCTACGTTGCCCTCATGCGGGACGAATATCCGCCGTTCCACCTCGATATGGGTCCCGTCGATCCGGGCGAGCTGCCGGTACCGGCTTACGCAGGGCCTGCGGGTGGTCCGGCCGTCGGACCCGCGGCAAGCCCCGGCGGTGGAGACCCGGGAGGGCCGCCCAGAATCTAGGGCCGTGCAGAATCTAGCGTCGTGCAGCGTTGAGGCCGGCCTCGGGTCCGATCTGGCCCAGCGTGTATCCGCCCGGGTAGACGGCAATGTTTGCGGTGCCCGGGACA
The DNA here is from genome assembly GCF_918697925.1 of Arthrobacter sp. Bi26. Lineage (GTDB taxonomy): Bacteria > Actinomycetota > Actinomycetes > Actinomycetales > Micrococcaceae > Arthrobacter. The sequence continues at coordinate 32,384 of NZ_CAKKMF010000042.1, read as the reverse complement.
AACGAAGGACTCGTCGGCAGCGGCCTGGTCCGGACTTCGACGGCCCGTGCGCGCAGAACAGTGTTGAACGCGAGCCTCAGGGCAGCCGGTGCCCGCTTCAGCCCGAGGGCATCGGCCACCTGGGGCCTGTCCATCATCAGGGCCAGGACGAGCGGGGTAAAGCAGCGAAGCCAGGCGGGCAGCCGGTTCTCCAGTGCCGGAACCGTGGCGGCGAGAAGGGCTGCCCCCTCCGGGCTGGGGCCCAGATTCCGGGCCTCGTAGTCGTCCAGGAAGCGGCAGGCGGCCTCGTAGGACGCCGGGACAGGGCCGAGGCCCATCCGGCTGCCCAGCTCGGTGTAGAAGGCGGTTGCGGCTTCCTTCTCGAGGTCGGTCAGCCGCCGCCAGCCATGGGCGTCGGCCCATCTCAACGGCAGGACGAGAAGTGTCATGAGCACGTAGACGAAGTCCTCGGCGCTGCCCGGAACGCCCGCATGGACACGACGGAGCAGCCCGATCATGGCGCGGCTGCGTTCGTGGTCAAAGCCGTTGGCGATGATCTCGTGGATGACGATCCCGGTGTCGTAGGAGCGCTTCAGCGGGCGGGCCGCCATCTCGCCTGTCCCCGTCAGGGTCCGGGCGATCGAGGGGACCGCGAAGTTGCGGTAGTAGGAGACAAAGAACCCGGCGTGGATCTCGGCCTGGAAGTCGAACAGCACCATGTCCCGGTAGGTCGTGTGCGGGTCGGTGCCGGCGGGCCGCGGGCGCCGGGTCGGATGGGTGAAGCGCGTCCGGATGGCCGCAGCGGGACCCATCACGGGAGCCGATTCAGGTCAAGCTGCTCTTCGGCAGCCAGGAGGAAGGCGCGCTCCTGCGGGGTCAGGGTCCCGCCGGACGCCAGCTCAGCGTCCCAGACCTCGACGATCATCCGGTGAAGCCGGTCCCGGGCTGGCGCGGCGGGGTCGCTTTCGAGGAGGCGTTCCGGGTCAACATCCTGCAAAATCCGTTCCCTGATGGGTTCGACGCCGGCGAGCGTGTCGGCCTCCCAGCGGGCCCGCCGTTTGCGCCCGGTCCGGCCGGCCAGGGCTGGTACCGTCAGGCCTGCCCCGACCAGGACGATGGTGACCATTTCCAAGACTCCAATGGCCGCCTGGGATGGCACCGGGAGGGCCAGGAGCGCCGGGATCGGGACGGAGAGCAGCCCGATCGTGAACGTGACCACCACGAGCATGCCGACGACACAGCCGACGCCGACCATGGTGAAGCCGACCCTGAAGGACCGGCGCATCCGCGGGATGTAGCGGAAGCACGTGGCCGCGACGCCGGCGCAGACCCACCCGACAAATACGATGAGCATGGCCGAGAACAGGGCGGCGGGCAGCCGCTCGTGGTAGAGGCCCCAGGTGCCTGTCGTGGTGGTGGGGCCGGTCAGGACGAAGAACAGCAGCTGCAGGATCAGGGTGGCGGTCAGCGGCAGCGTGCGGATCAGGGCCCGCCGCGTGTCCGGGGGCATGATTGCCTCGAGGACTGCGCACCGGAGATACCAGAGTCCGACGATCATTGAGGAGTGCAGGGCCAGCTTGACGACGTTGGTGCCGCCGATGACGGCATCGACCGTGGCGTACACGGCCGGCGACATCAGCACCGAAGCGATCCCGGCGAACACCGCCGCAAGGAACACGGTGTCCCGGCCGTTCCGGACCACGGCCGGGATGCGGACCGCGGCGAGAACGAAGAGGACCGCCGCCATCAGGAGCTGGATCATCCGAAGACCGAACTGAAGTTGCCCGGCTGGCCGCCGGAGCGGTCCTGGGAGTTGCGGATTCGCGCGGCGAGGCGGTCAGCCAGGAGCTCGGCGGTGACCTCGAGCTCATCGAGGAAATCCGTCCGCTTGAGCGCCTTGACTACGCGCTCCGGGTCGAGGTCCGGGAAGAACGTGCCGGCGTAGTCGACGGACACGATCTCCTGCTCGTGGCGCAGGACCATGTGGGCGAACTCGTGAAGGACAATCTGTTGCCGGTGGACTTCGGAGGCAGCCCGGGCATGCATGATGAGGTCCATGTGATCAAGGCCGAACCAGAGCCCGCAGACTTTATCGGTTGCCCCTTCGATCGGCTTGATGACGATCTTCCGGCCCCTCTGCCGTTCAAGGTGCGCCTGGATTGATGCCAGCGAAACCGGCTCGCTGAGGCGGAGGCTGGCCTCTGCTTCCCGTGCCCGCGACCGGGCGGCGTCGTAATCCATGTTCCGAGTCCTTGGCTGTTGATAGTGCGTCAGCGTGGACACGCCACTTCCTGACGGCCAGGCCTCGCCAGAATCGTATCAGTGCAGGTCAAAGCGTAGTTAGGGACTCGGGGGCGTCAGTGCTCGCCGGAATCCCCGCGGGAGAGTTGCTCGTCGATCAGGTCCCGGATCTGGAGCAGGGTTTCCGGGGAAAGGCCGTCCAGTTGGCGGGCGGCGAAGTTGCGCACCTTATTCGCCCGCATGGAGGCGAGCAAATCAAGCTGCGCCTCCACCCGGGGCGGAAGTTCGTCGTCGCCGTGGATCAGGTAGTTCTCGTTTACGCCGAAGAATTTGGCCAGGTTCTGCAGGAGTTCGACTTTTTTGACGGCCGGCCCCGAGCCCGATCGCATGTAATGCCACCTGGCCCGCGAGAGCGGCGTCCCCGCCGCGGACATGGCGTCCCGGACGTCATTGAAGGTAATTTTCCGGCCCTCGGCTTCGGCGGTATCCAAGAGGATGTTCAGCTTACGGGCCAGGGCTAGACCCGGCGCTGAGGTCGGCTGGTCGTCGCTCACAGTGGCTTCTTTCATCGGACAAATTTCATCAGGCGCGGTTTGTCACAAAACGTCAGGTCGCCTGCGAGTGTAGCAGATTGGACATGTCTAATCTGTTCCGGGTACGCTCAGGGCGAGAATTGGACGTGTCCAATTCTCTGTGTGCTGGGGCGGCAACAGTCCGCCGGCACGTCGTGGTTCGGCCAGGAGTGTGCTTTGGGGGGACGCCTGGCCGGGTCCCGGCGTGGCAATCGGCCCCGCCACGCCGCGGGCCGGGACAGTCCGCGCGGCTCCCGGTCCTCTTGCCACCGGCCCTCCGCAAGAACATAGTTGAGGGAATTCACGAACTCCGCGGCACTAGGCAGGCGACCATGCTGAATATCGGGATTCCGGAAAACGGCTTGCTTCACGGCAAGACCGCCCTGATCTACGGCGGCGGAGGTGCGGTCGGCGGGGCGGTGGCGAGGGCTTTCGCGGCCGACGGCGCCACGGTCCACATTGCCGGGAGGACCGAATCGCGACTGGAAAAAGTAGCCCATGACATTCGTGAGGCCGGCGGCACGGCCGAGACCGCCGTCGTCGACGCCCTGGACGAGGAGCAGGTGGATGCCTTCGTAAGCCGGGTGGCGAAGAAGAGCAAGAGGATCGACATCTCCTTCAACGTGATCTCGTTCGGCGACGTGCAGGAGCCGCTCATGGAAATTGATGTGGATGACTTCACCCGGCCCATCACCCTGGCCGCCCGTACGCACTTCCTTACCACCCGCGCGGCCGCCGCCTACATGGTCAAGCAGCGCTCCGGGGTCGTGCTCATGTTCGGCGGCTCGGGCCCGCAGACCATCCCCGGCCTGGGCGGCTTCAAGGTGGCGCTCGACGCCATGGAGGGGCTGCGCCGGCAGTGGGCCCTCGAGCTGGGAAAACACGGCATCAGGGTGGTCACCATGGTCACCGGCGGCATTATCGAAACCATCCCCTGGCAGGCCGAGGGCCGCGAGGAGATCGTGGTGGAGATTGCCAAGGCCGCGCACTTGAACCGCACGGCCACGCTGACGGACGTCGGAAACGTGGCTTCCTTCATCGTCTCGGACAAGGCCGCGGCCATCACGGACGCGACCGTCAACATCTCCGCCGGCGCGATCGTGGACTACTGACGCCGGCTAAGCCACCAGGTTGGCTGCGGCGACATCCATGTGTTCGAGGACCGTGGTGCGGGCCAGCGTCGCGTTGCCCGTCTCGATGGCCGCGACGATGTCGTGGTGCCGGTCCACGCTCATGTTCTTGACGGCCCGCTCGATCCCGGCAAACATGATGGACATCCGAATGGAGCCCTCAAGCGACTCCCAGGAGTGCAGCAGGGTCTCGTTTCCGGTAAGCCGGCACAGTGTCCGGTGGAACTCGAGATCGGATTCAATCCTTTCCTCCAGGCCCGCCTCGGCGGCCGCGGCCATGGCATCCACGGCCGAGCGCAGGGATGCAATCACCGAGGCCCGGTCCGGCAATTCACACAGCGTCCGGACCGCCAGCGATTCGAGCGCCGCCCGGACGGCGAAGATGTCCCGGATTTCCTTGCCGTCCAGGTGCCGCACGGACAGCCGGCCGCGCGGTCCTGCCGACAGCAGTCCTTCCTGTTCCAGCTGGCGCAGGGCCTCACGCAGTGTTCCCCGGCTGATCTGGAGCATGTCGGAAAGTTCGGTCTCCACCAGATGCCGGCCGGGCTCCAGTTCACCGCTCGTGATGGCCGTGCGCAGGGCGGATAGCGCCTGCTCGCGGAGGCTCTTCTTTTCCAGTCCGAGAAGCGGGGCTGTTGCTCCGGCCATGGTGTGTCCTCACTGTCAGTGGTCAACTGTCTACAGTTGGTGTGTTAACAGTTGATGGTACGGCACGGACGCGGGACCGGCAGTTGCCGGCCCCGCGCATCCTCAGGCAAGCTCGGCGAGCACCTGGGCGACGATCCTCTGCACCGAGAGCCCGTACCGTTCGTGCAGGGTGGGCAGCGCGCCGGCGTCGAGGAACTCGTCCGGCAGCGCCACCGGCACCACCCGCTTGCCGAGTCCGGCCGTGACCACGGCCGAGGCGACGGTCTCGAAGAGGCCTCCCACCATGCTGTGGTTCTCCAGCGTGACCGCGAGGCGGTCGGTGTTCAGCTCGGCGAGGACCGTTGCGGTGTCGAACGGCTTGATGGTGGGGGCATGGACGACGGCGACATCCACGTGGTGTGCCGCCAGCGCCTCGGCCGCCTGAAGCGCCCGCATGGTCATGAGCCCGCTGGCGATGAAGACGACGTCATTGCCCCCGCGCAGAACTTTGGCCCTGCCGAGTTCGAACGTGTAGTCGTATTCGTCCAGCACGGTGGGGACGTTGCCGCGCAGCAGCCGCAGGTATGTGGGCCCCTCGCTGGCCGCCAGTTGCGGGACGGCCTGCTCGATGTCCAGGGAGTCGCAGGGGTCCACGATGGTCAGGTTGGGCATGCCCCGGAAGATCGCCATGTCCTCCGTCGCCTGGTGGCTGGGGCCGTAGCCGGTGGTCAGTCCAGGGAGGCCGCCGACGATGTTGACATTGAGGTTCGGCTCGGCGGCGTCCAGGCACAGGAAGTCGTAGGCGCGCCGGGCGGCGAACACCGAGTACGTGGAAGCGAACGGGACCAGGCCCGTCTCCGCCAGGCCGGCCGCGGCGCCGAAGAGCAGCTGCTCGGCCATGCCCATCTGGAAGAAGCGTTCCGGGAAGGCCTGGGCGAAGATGTGCATGTCCGTGTACTTGCCCAGGTCCGCGGTCAGTCCCACGATCTTGTCGTTGTCCTGCGCGGCCTTGACCAGGGCGTGCCCGAACGGCGCGGACTTGGTCTTCTGGCCCGGATCCGCGAAGGACGCGATCATGGCCGACGTCTTCAGCTTGGGTGTCGTGGCGGTGCTCATCGGGCGGCCTTTCCTTCGAATCCTGCGGTCAGCTGCTCGCGGCAGAGCTGCCATTCGTGTTCTTCGATGCGCATGAAGTGCGCCTTTTCGCGGTCCTCGAGGAGCGGAACACCGCGGCCCACCTTCGTGTCGCACAGGACCACGGAGGGACGTCCGACGGCGGCGGCCTGGGCGGCCGCGTTGTCGAACGCGGCCAGCAGCGCGCCGACGTCGTTCCCGTCCACGCGCTGGGTGTACCAGCCGAAGGCTTCCCACTTTTCGGTGACGGGCTCAGTGCGCAGCACGGTGACGGTCTTCCCGTCGGCCTGCAGGGCGTTGATGTCCACCATGGCGGTGAGGTTGCCGAGCTGGTGGTGGTGCGCGCCCATCGCGGCCTCCCAAGTGGAGCCTTCGTCGAGTTCGCCGTCGGAGAGGAAGTTGTAGACCCGGGCGTCCGATCCCTGGTACCGCAGGCCCAGGGCGGCACCGACGGCGATGGAGAGGCCGTGGCCGAGGGAGCCGCCGGAGATCTCCATCCCGGGCGTGTAGGTTGACATCCCGGACATCGGCAGCCGCGAATTGTCCGAGCCGTAGGTCTCCAGTTCCGTGACCGGGATGATCCCGGCCTCGGCGAGAGCCGCGTAGTGGCCGATCGCGTAGTGGCCGGTGGAGAGCAGGAACCGGTCGCGTTCCTCCCACGCAGGGTCGTCGGCGCGGAACCGGAGCTGGTCCGCGTAGACCGCGGCGAACATATCGGCTGCGCCGAGGGCCTGTCCCACATAGCCCTGGCCCTGGACCTCGCCCATGTTCAGGGCATGGTGCCGGATCCGGAACGCTGCCGCCTGGACCCGTGCGGTCCGCTCCGATGTTGATTCCCCGGAGATCTTGCCGGGCTGGTGCAGCAGTTCGTCGACGGAGGCCATCACGCGTTCACCGCCTGCGCAGTGTTTTTGGTGGCCTCGTCCGCGAGCTTGCGCTCGCGCTTGCCCCAGGTTTCGCGGGTGGCGACGGCGGCCCACAGGCCGATGGCGGCGTACGTGCTGAAGAGCAGCGCCGGGCCCATCCAGCCGAAACTGACGAACAGCAGCGTGGTGATGAACGGGGTGAAGCCGGAAACCATGGCCGAGATCTGGTAGGCCAGCGAGGCGCCGGAGGCGCGGGTCTTGGCCTGGAAGAGCTCCGGGAACCAGGCGCCCTGGGCGCCGGCCAGGGAGTTCTGGCAGACGGCGTAGGAGATCACGAGGGTGGCGATGATGAAGATGAACAGGCCGGTGTTGACCAGCAGGAACATCGGGACGGCGAACAGCACGGCGAAGGCGCAGGACCAGATGTAGAGCGGCCGGCGGCCGATCCTGTCCGTCAGCCGTGCCCAGGCCTGGGTGGCGAAGATGCCGATGGCGGAGGCGATGCACAAGGCCACGAGCGTCTGGGTCTTGTCGGCCAGGTGCTGGCTGTTCAGGTACGAAATCATGTACGTGACTGACACGGCGTAGCCTGCGGTCTCGGCGATGCGGAGGCCGATGCCTTTCACGATATTGCGCCAGTCGGTCTTGAGGACCTCGGTGATAGGTGACTTCACGATGGAGCCGCTGTCCTTGACTTCGTCAAAGACGGGGGACTCGGGAACCTTGGACCGGATGATCAGGCCGACGATCACCAGCACGATGCTGGCAAGGAAGGGAATGCGCCAGGCGAGTTCGCCGCCGAGCTGGACGCTGACGAGGAACACCAGGTTGGCCAGCAGGAGCCCCACCGGGAAGCCGGCCTGCACGATGCCGGTGTATTTGCCCTTTGACTTCCAGGGTGCGTGCTCGTAGCTCATCAGGATCGCGCCGCCCCATTCCGCGCCGAAAGCCAGGCCCTGGACAATGCGGACGAACACGAGCAAAGCGGGTGCGAGGAGGCCGACCTGGCTGTAGGTGGGGAGCAGGCCGATCAGGAAGGTGGCGACGCCCATCAGGATCAGCGAGGCCACGAGGACGGGCTTGCGGCCGAGCTTGTCGCCGAGGTGGCCGCCGATGATGCCGCCGATCGGGCGGGCCGCAAACCCCACGCCAAGTGTGGCGAACGCGGCCAGTGTTCCCGTCACCGGATCGCCGGTGGGGAAGAACGCCGTGCCGAAGTACAGGGCGGCAGCCGTACCGAAACCAATGAAGTCATAAGTTTCGATGACGGCGCCGACGCCGGAGCCGATCGCGACGCGCCGGGCTTCCTTCGTGCCGTGCACCGGGCCCCGCATGGTGAGAGCTTCGTTGCTCATGTCAATCCCTTTCGAAGAGAGCTGCCGACGCTTACGCACCGACACTGTCGACTGTTAACAGATGATATGCCAGTGTGACCCGCGCCATAAGGAATGTCAACAGTCAACTTCAAAGGTTGACTGTTGACAGTCAAATTTGTAGTGTGGTCCATATCACCACCGCCTCAGGGCGCGACCAGAGGATCAACAACGATGTTCAATTCCCGACTCGGCTGCTCGTCCATCAGCTTCCGCCACCAGGACCTGCCTGAGGCCCTGCGCACCATCGCATGCCTCGGCTTCGAGGAAATAGATCTCGGCGCCCTCCCCGGAGTGTGCGACCACGTTCCCTACGCCCTCGATGCCGAGGCCGTAACCGCCGTGACGGCCGAGGTCGTTGCCTCCGGGCTGCGTGTCCGGTCGGTCAACGGGGACATTGGGGACCTGAACGCCGTGCTCGACGCCGACGCACAGTCCGCCCGGAACCGGCACCTTGACGCGCTCCTCACCTTGGCAGCCGGCACCGGCGCCAAGGCCCTGGTCCTGCCCTGCGGCGCCCTCGGCCACGAGCCCGTCCGCAGTCTCGACGAGGACCTGGACACCATTGCAGCTCAACTCATCGGGGCCAGGCGGCGGGCGGACGGGTTCGGCGTCGAACTCTGGACCGAGTCACTCCACTTCCTGCGGTTCTGCTGGAACCTGGAGCGCGCGGAACTGCTGGCCCGGCGGCTGGCCGACTCCGGCGTCGGGATCGTCATGGACTTCAGCCATATCGTGGCCGCCGGCGAGGACCCGCTGGACTACCTCAAGCGCCATCAGGGCCGGATCGCCCACGTTCACCTGCGCGATGCCGTGCCGGGGAACATTAACCTCAGCATCGGCAACGGCCAGGCCGATTTCGCCGCCGGCCTGGGCGCCCTCGCAGCCGTTGGCTACACCGGCCACTTCTCCCTGGAGTTGGAGACCCGGGACGTCACCCACGGGGAACGCCCGGCCGCGGCCGCCAAGGCCGCCAGCTTCATCACAGACCTTCTCTGACCGTCGATTGCTCCGTAACGGCCCTTTTGGACCCTCAAAACGGCGCTTGTGGAGCAATCGATTCCATCCACAGACACAACCAAGCAATCAAGGAGCATTATGAGCACCATCCAGCGCACCGCCGTCCTCACCGGGGCAACCTCGGACCGAGGCATCGGCATCACCACCGCACGCCGCTACGCCAGCCGGGGCTGGGCCGTGGTGATCCTGGACCTCGACGGCGAGAAGTCCGCCAAGGTCGCTACGGAGATCGGCAACGAGTTCAACGTTCCCGCGTTTGGCTACGAGGTCGACGTAGCCAGCGAGGACTCCGTCATCGCCGCCTACCAGGCTGTGGCGGCCGAGGTCCGCTCCGGCAACCTCCCCGCCGTCGGTGCTTTGGCGAACATCGCCGGCATCACCTCGCCGGTGCCGTTCCTGGAGACCACGCTGGAGCTGTGGAACAAGGTCATGGCCGTGAACTCGACCGGCACGTACCTGGTCACCAAGGCGTTCCTGCCGGATATGATCGCCAGCGGCTGGGGCCGGATCGTTAACATGTCCTCCGTCTCCGCACAGCGCGGCGGCGGCGTCTTCGGCAAGGTCCCGTACTCCGCAGCCAAGGCGGCCATCCTGGGCTTCACCAAGGCCCTGGCCCGCGAAATCGGCAGCACCGGCGTGACCGTCAATGCCATCACCCCCGGCGCCGTGGACACGAACATCCGCGTGGGCAGCACCGAGGAGCAGGAAGCCGCCATCAACGCCGGTATTCCGCTGGGGCGCAACGCCAGTACCGAGGAAATCGCGGCCGTCATCACGTTCCTGTCCTCCGAGGAATCCGCCTACCTCACCGGAACCACCATCGATATCAACGGCGGAAGCCACATCCACTAGCAGTCTCGCCGCTTAGAAGACCGAGAGCAGCTGAAAGAGCCCACGATGACCAGAATATTCAACGACCCGTCCGATTTCGCCGAGGAAGCCCTCGCCGGCTTCTGCGACGTCCATGCGAACCTGGTGCGCCAGGTGCCCGGCGGCGCCGTCCGCCGGCGCCGGCCCCGCCAACCGAAGGTGGCCGTGCTGGCTGGCGGCGGCTCGGGGCATTACCCGGCCTTCGCCGGGCTCATCGGCACCGGACTGGCCGACGGCGCCGTCGTCGGAAATATCTTTACCTCGCCGTCCGCGCAGCAGGCGTACTCCGTTGCGAAGGCCGCGGACAGCGGCGCCGGAGTGGTCTTCGCCTATGGCAACTACGCCGGCGACGTCATGAACTTCGGCCTGGCCAGCGAGCGGCTGGCCGCCGAGGGGATCCAGGTGGACAACGTGCTGGTGATGGACGACATCGCCAGCGCACCGCCGTCGGAAGCCGGCAAGCGCCGCGGCATCGCCGGTGACTTCACCGTCTTCAAGATCATGGGCGCGGCCGCCGAGGCCGGCGAGACACTGCCCGAGGTGGTTCGCCTGGGCCGGAAGGCCAACGATTTGACCCGCAGCATCGGCAGCGCCTTCAGCGGCTGCACCTTTCCCGGCGCCGACGCTCCGCTGTTCACGCTCGGGGACAAGATGATGGGGCTCGGCCTGGGCATCCACGGCGAGCCCGGACTGTTCGACACCGAGCTGCCGCCCGCGCGGAAGCTGGGACAGGAACTCGTAGCCCGTGTGCTGGCGGAGACGCCCCATGGTGCCGGCCGGCGGATCGCCGTGCTCCTGAACGGGCTCGGCTCCACGAAACAGGAAGAGCTGTTCGTTCTGTGGCTCAGCGTCGCACCGCTGCTTCGCGCCGCCGGCTACACGCTGGTGATGCCGGAAGTCGGCGAACTCGTCACAAGCCTGGACATGGCCGGCGTTTCCTTGACCGTGACGTGGCTCGATGACGAACTTGAGCCGCTCTGGACCGCTCCCGCCGAGACCCCCGCCTACCGGCGGGGGAATGCCGCCCTCCCCGACGGCGAGGCCGACGAGTCGACGCCGGCCGAGGACACTGCGGTGCCGGAGGCCTTCGCCGCGGCAAACCCTTCACGTGAGTACGCCGGGCAATGTGTCGCTGCCCTGCTGGCGGCCCGCGAGGCACTCCACGACGCCGAGAAAACCCTCGGCGACCTCGACGCCATCGCCGGCGACGGCGACCACGGACGGGGCATGGTCCGCGGCATTGATGCGGCCTGGGCCGCCGCCACCGGGGCCGCGTCCCGCGGCGCCGGTGCCGGGGCCGTCCTGGTCACCGCTGGCGACGCCTGGGCGGACAACGCCGGTGGCACCTCCGGCGTGCTGTGGGGCGCCGGCCTGCGGGCCTTCGGCGAGTCCCTCGGCGACGACCACGTGCCCGGAGCGGCCGAACTGGCGGCGGCCGTGACTGCCTTTGCCGCCCGGATCGCCGAGCTCGGCAAGGCCGACGTCGGCGACAAGACCATGGTGGACGCGCTAGTCCCGTTTGCCGAGACCTTCAGCCGGCTCGCCAGCGAAGGGGCGGGGGCGGATGCCGGCTGGGCGGAAGCGGCGAGCGAGGCTGCCTCCGCGGCGCAGGCCACCGCGGCCCTGCGTCCACTGAAGGGACGGGCGCGGCCCCTGGCGGAAAAGAGCATCGGCACACCTGACCCCGGAGCCACGTCCCTGGCGATGGTGTTCAATGTGTTCGGTCCACACCTTGCCGGTGTACGGCAGCCCGCGGGGGCACGCCCGTGAGCCCGGGGGCTGGGCTCCGGCTCATTGTGGGCGCGGACGAAGCCGGTGTGGACTACAAGGACCAGATCCTGGCGGACCTCCGGGCGGATCCGAGGGTCGCGAAAGTCATCGACATTGGGGTCAACCGTGGCGACGCCCCGGAGCACTTCGCCAAGCCTTACCCGTACGTGGGCATCGCCGCGGGGGAACTGATCCGGGACGGGCAGGCGGACCGGGCCATCCTGTTCTGCGGTACCGGGATCGGCGTCGCCATTGCCGCCAACAAGGTGGACGGCATCCGGGCTGCGACCGCCCATGACTCCTTCAGCGTGGAACGCTCCGTGCTCTCCAACGACTGCCAGGTCCTCACGATGGGCCAGCGCGTTGTGGGGCTGGAGCTGGCGCGGCGGCTCGCGCGGGAATGGATCGGCTACAGCTTCGATCCCTCGTCCGCCTCCGCGGATAAAGTCAAGGTGCTCACGGACTTCGAGGGCTGCTGAACCCCGGCTAGTCCACACTGACCATGATCCGCTGCACCACGTTGTTGCCCATGCCCTGGTAGTTCCACGCCGGTTCCAGCGGCTGCACCGCGCCGCTGGCGTCGGTGGCACGGCAGGAGAGCTCATGTTCGCCGGGATCAGCCACCCACGGCATCGACCACGCGCACCAGGCGAACGGCGCGGCCGGGTGCTCCAGATGGGCCGCGGCCCACTTCCCGTCGATCCCGACGTCGACGCGCTGCACGGCGCCCTCCCCGGACCACGCCCGGCCGGTCAGCATCACCGGTCCGCGGGGCAGGACCCGGCGCCGGGTGAAGAAATCCGGGACGCCCGGGGGAACCATGAGCGAGCGGACCTTTATCCACGTGACCGGGGTGCCGGGATCGTCAGCATCCTGCTGGTAGCGGTAGGCCACGGACTGCTGGAAACCGTCGTAGGGCTTGGTCAGTACCCTGATCGAGGACAGCCACTTCACGCTCGCCATGCCGTACCAGCCGGGCACCACCAGCCGGAGCGGATAGCCGTGCTGCGGCGGCAGGTCCGCGCCGTTCATCCGGTAGGCGAGCACGACGTCGGGCCGCAGGGCCTCGTCGATCGGCAGGCTCCGGGCGAACTGCTGGGCGACGCCGCCCTGGATGCCGCTGTCTGCCCCCGTGAAGAGCACCTCGACGGCGTCGTCCTCCACGCCGGCCTGGGTCAGGAGGTAGGCGAGCGGGACGCCGGTCCACGCCGCGGTGCCGACACCTTCCAGGACCCACGGCTGGCTCAACGGGCGGGGCCGCAGCAGGGACCGGCCGTTGCCGGCGCACTCCAGGGTGACCGGGAGGGTAATGCTCGGTGCCCGGCGCAGGGCCCGCATGCTCAGCTCCACGGCCCGCTGCACCGCGCCGCCGATCTGCAGATGCCAGTGCTCGACGTCGATGAACGGGATGTCGAAGTGCGTGAGCACATAGTGCAGCCCGGGCGGAGTGGTGTCGATCTGCAGGGCCTCGAGCGGCATGGAATGATTCCGCACGGCGAGCTGTAGCTCGTCCGCTGTCAGCGGGCCGTGGCTGGGCTCGCCGGAATGCGGCGCGAGTCTCCGGTCCTGCCGTCGCGGACTCTTCAGGACGCCGGAGCGTCTGGACATTTGCTTTGGCATGGCGTTGCGATTCTTCTCCGCACCGGCCCGTTTCTGGCCGATGTCACCTGAAATCAGGTCTACGCCGCAGCCCGGAAACCGTCAACACCGGGCTACAGCGTGTGCGCCTCGGCCAGGAACTGTTCCAGGCTCAGCGGTTCCCGCCCCGTCAGCTCATGCACTGCCGACGTCGGGCCCGCCAGCTCTCCGGCCGCGATGGCCGTGTACGTGCTCACCCAGGCGTCCACCTGCCACGGCGGCGCACCGAAGGAGGCGCGCGACGCGTAAGCCTCCTCGAGGGTCTCGTTGTGGAACGTGATGGCCCGGCCGGTTCCGGCGGTCAGCAGTTCCGCGCCGCGGGCCAGCGAGATGTTCTCCGGGCCCGTCAGATCATAGGTCCGTCGCACGTGCAGGGCCGGGTCCCGCAGCACGGTGACGGCCGAGCGGGCAACGTCCGCCCGCGCCACGGCCGCCATCACGCCATCCCCGGCCGGGCCGCGGATGACGCCGTCTTCCCCGGCCAGCAGGGGCAGGAAGTCCAGATAGAAGTTGTCCCGCAGGAACGTGTAGTCCATACCGGAGGCCTTGATGCGCTCCTCCGTCGCGAAGTGGTCCCGGCCCAGCGTGAACGTGGAGTCCGGCGCCGCGCCGAAGAACGAGGTGTACACGATGTGCCGGACGCCCGCCGCGGCCGCTGCGTCGACGAAAGCGTAGTGCTGCTGCAGCCGGTCCTCGGCCTCGGCGGCGGAGACCATGAACAGCGTTGTCGCCCCGACCAGCGCCGCCTTCGTCCGCTCCTGATCGGCGTAGGTGGTCACAAAGGGGACGGCACCTTCGAGGTCAGGCGCCCGGGCGGAGTCCCGCACCAGGAGCCGTTGTCGGCTTCCGGCCGCGGCCAGCAGCCTGGCCACCAGGCCGCCCAGGTGGCCGGTGGACCCGGTGACGGCGAGTTCGGGCGCGTTGGGCATGGCCTAGGCCTCGCGGGATGCGGGTGATTTGGTCTGCGCGGGGTCGCGTTCGGCCAGCGGGCCGATGACGGCGTCGATCTTGTCCATGATCACCGGGTCCAGCTTCACGCCCGCGGCGGCCACGTTTTTCGCGATCTGCTCCGGCCGGGACGCGCCCATGATCGCCGAGGCCACGTTCTTGTTCTGCAGCACCCAGGCGATGCTGAGCTGCGCCATGGTCAGCCCGGCCTCCTCCGCGATCGGTTTGAGCTGCTGGACGCCGGTGAGGACCTCGTTGGACATCCAGCGCTCGATCATCCGCGAACCGCCCTTTGAATCCGTGGCGCGGCTGCCCTCGGGGGCCGGCCTGCCGGGGTGGTACTTGCCGCTCAGCACGCCCTGCGCGATCGGGGACCAGACGATCTGGGACAGGCCCAGCTCGGCCGACGCCGGAATCACCTCGGCCTCGATCACCCGCCACAGCATGGAGTACTGCGGCTGGTTGGAGATCAGCTGGAAGCCCAGTTCCTTGGCGAGGGCATGGCCGTCGCGGATCTGGTTGGCCGTCCACTCGCTGACCCCGATGTACAGGGCCTTGCCCTGCCGCACGATGTCCGCGAAGGCCTGCATGGTCTCTTCCAGCGGCGTCTCGTAGTCGTAGCGGTGGGCCTGGTAGAGGTCCACGTAGTCGGTCTGCAGCCGCCTGAGGGAGCCGTTGATGGATTCCATGATGTGCTTGCGGGACAGGCCAAGATCGTTGTGGCCCTTGGGCCCGGTGGGGCCGAACACCTTCGTGAAGACTTCCAGCGACTCCCGGCGCTCGTCCTTCAAGGCTGCGCCGAGGACCGTCTCCGCCGCGGTGTTGGCGTAGACGTCGGCCGTGTCGAAGGTGCTGATACCGGCGTCGAGCGCCGCCCGCACGCACTGGGTGGCGACGTCGTTCTCCACCTGGGAGCCATGGGTCAGCCAGTTGCCAAACGTAATTTCTGAAATCTTGAAGCCGCTGTTCCCGAGGTATCTGAATTCCATGGGTTCCAACGTAGCGGACTTGCCTGCCCGGGGTAAGGGCTCAGCCGGCCTTGCGCTCCTGGGCCGGCTGTTTAGCCTTCCCGGCCGGAAGAGTGCCGCGCAACGACACCAGGGAGCCGGTATCCAGTAGAGACTTCGCCGCGGGCATGGGCGGCTTTTTGAACGCCCGCGGGACGACGCCAAGCGTTCCATTGGTGTCCGTGGCCGACTGCACGAGGGCTGAGACTTCCTTGATGTCCCGTGCCGGTGCCATGGGGTTGGGCAGGTCCCGGACGGTGACACGGACGGCCGGGCCGGCTTCGGCCCTGGCCCTTGCGGCGGCGCGGGCATCTGCCCGGGCCACGGCGGCCGCCCACTCCGGCGACAACGCCGGCTCCTTCTTGCCTGTATTCCGGGCAGGGCGGCGCGGTTTCATCGTCGCGGCCGGGCGCGCGGGCTTTGCGGTCTTGGCCGGCTCGTTACGAATCCGCTCTTCCCGTACTGCATGTTCCCGTGCTGCGGGGATTCCGCGGAGGAGCCCGGCGGCGGCCAGGACCACGACAGCAGCCAGCCGGCCGATGCCTGCGAGCACGAGGGTGGCGGCGAAGACCATGAAGAGACCGAGGAACATGAAGAACGCCACGCCGAGGGTCCCGAAAAAAGTCAGGTTCAGCGCAATGGTTGTTGGATCTTCCATGTCACCTCTCCTTGCCGGCCTGCTGCAGCGTGGTCCCTGCCGCAAGCACGTGGCAGGCAGGAGCCCCCTTAACAATACGTACTTTTCGCCGGCTCCGTGCCGCCCCGGGCGGTCCCGGCGAAGATGTGTCGAAGCCGTTATCCGCGGGCGGGGCACGGCCCTGCCGCCCCGGCGTCTATAGTCAAAGACAGCCCCGCCGGCGTCGTCCGGCCCGCCGGAAGGACACCTTGTGACGCACGCCGCAGCAGCCGATTCCGAGCGCGCCGGCGCGTCTGGCGCGGACCGGTCCGTGAACCGTCCGGCCGCGCTGTATGAGGGGAACTGCCCGTGCCTGTCCGGCGAACAGTATGTGCACTGCTGCGGGCGGTTCCATCGCGGAGATGCCGAGGCGGCGACGGCGGAGCAGCTCATGCGCTCCCGGTACAGCGCCTTCGTGGTCCGGGACGCAGGTTACTTGCTCCGGACCTGGCACCCGGACACGCGGCCCGCGGAGATGGAGTTTGATGCCGGCATGCAGTGGCGCCGCCTCGACATCCTCTCCACCAGCCGGGGCGGCCCGCTGGACAGTGAAGGCGTGGTGGAATTCGCCGCGCACTACCGGCACGAGGGCGAACGCGCTGTGCAGCGCGAAACCAGCCGTTTTGTCCGGGTGGGCGGGCGCTGGTATTACCTGTCCGGCGTCGTGTCCGGCTGACGCCTCCGGGCTAGCGGCGCCAGGCTAGCGGCGCGCAGATGAGGAGTCCCCGGCTGGGGAGTCACTGACAGAGTGCTCCTCGACCGCCGCCGGGCTGAAGCCGGCCCGATCCACCTTGCGGTGAAAATGCATGCCCGCGAGGCCGCCCAGCACCGCGCCCACCAAAGCCACCAGGGCCACGACAATCGCCGCGATGATGCTCAGGGTGTTCAGCTGGCCCTCGTTGATCGGGATCCGCGGGAAGCTGTTCAGGTTTGCCAGGATGTTGAAGCGCTGCCCGGCGACCAGGCCCAGCACGGCGACCACGATCGCGGCGATCAGGGCCCAGATCCAGACCATGAAGCCTTGCCTGGCGCCGTTGAAGCGGGCCATCCGCCCGGCCACATACCCGCCGCAGTAGTAGGCGATCAGGAGGATCACGAGCAGCACGATGATGCCGGCCAGCCCGACCGTCTGGTTGTTGGAGGCCTGGTCTACGGCATCGTTCACATCGGTGTTGGTGGCCAGTCCGACGGCGGTGCCGCCGGCCGCGACCAACGCGGTGAGCAGCACGGCCGTACCAGTGGCCGCCAGCCAGCCGAAGAATGCCGAGCCGACTTGGATGCCGCCGAACTGTTCCTTCTCGCGGGCCACGACAGTTGCGCGGGTGGGGACCTCTTCGACGACGGTTTCGTGGAGGGGTGCGTCGTGATGGTGTGAGTCACGGACGGGGTCGTCGTGGCGGACCGCTGTAACCGGCGCGGCCGTGGCGTCGTCCTGCGTGGTGTGGCGTGTCGTCTTGTCGTCGGGGCCTGCCGTGCTGCTCATGAGGGCTGCTCACTTTCGCTGAATGACCGGGCACCGTAGGGGTGACAGTCTGGCATCCACCTAACCACGGCGGAATCCGGTTAGCAAGGATGCTTACTATCCGTCGTGGGAGGTTCAGCGGTACTTGCGGTGCAGGTCTTCCCGGACCGAGGCGCGCCGGCTGGCGTCCGCGATCCACGGACCGGTCCCTTCGGACTGGTCAAGGACCCCGGCCTCCAGCCAGGCGTAGTCGCCGGCCAGGGTCTTGCGGGCCAGGGCGTGGTCGGCGTCGTCGGTGTTCCGCCACAGCCGGTCGAAATATTCGTCGACGCGAACACGGGCCTGTTCGCAGTAGGCCTCCGCGAGTTCGTAGGCCGAGGCGCCGCGTTCCGGCTGCGTCCGCAGCAGCATCTCGGCGCGGGAACAGCAGGCCGCCATGGCAAACAGCTCCGCACCGATGTCCACGATCCGGCCCAGGAACGCCTGCTTGTGCTCAAGCTTCGCCTGCCAACGGCCCATCCCGTAGAAGGTCTGCCGCGCCAGGCGCCGGGAGGAGCGCTCCACGTAGCGCAGCTGTTTGGCCAGCCGGCCGAAGTCGCTGTAGGACCGCGGATCCATGCCCGCGCCGGCCACGAGTTTGGGCAGCCACTTCGCGTAGAAGCCGGAGGCGCCGACGGCGGCCTTGGCCTTGTCCGACAGCCGGGCGTCCTCCGAGGCGAGGTCTCCCGCGGCCGCCAGGTGCGCGTCCACGGCTTCGCGGGCGATCAGCAACTTCATGATTTCCGAGGACCCCTCGAAGATCCGGTTGATCCTCATGTCGCGGAGCTGCTGTTCCGCGGCAACGGCGCGCTCGCCGCGGGCCTCGAGCGAGTCCGCCGTTTCAAAGCCCCGGCCGCCGCGGATTTGCACGAGTTCGTCCGCGATGAGACAGCTGATCTCCGTGGACCACAGCTTGGCCAGGGCCGCCTCGATCCGGATGTCCTTCTGCCCGGCGTCGGCCATTTCCGCGGAGAGTTCGAACACGGCATCCAGGGCGAAGGCGCTGGCCGCGATGAAGGCGATTTTCTTGCCCACGGCCTCGTGCTGGCCGATCGGCCGACCCCACTGCGTGCGGGCGTTGGACCATTCGCGGGCGATCTTCAGGCTCCACCGGCCCGTGGCGACGCACAGCGCGGGGATTGAGAGCCGGCCCGTGTTGAGTGTGGTGAGGGCGATCTTCAGGCCCTGTCCTTCCCGGCCCAGCCGGTTGGCGGCGGGGACCCGGACCTGATGGAAGCGGGTGACGCCGTTTTCGATCCCGCGGAGCCCCATAAAGGTGTTGCGGTTTTCCACGGTGATGCCGGGGGAGTCCATTTCCACTACGAACGCGCTAATGCCGCCTTTGTGGGCGGTGCCGTCCGCATCGGTGTGCGGCGGCACGAGGGCCATCACCACGACGAGTTCGGCGATGACGCCGTTGGTGGTCCACAGCTTGACGCCGTCCAGGACGTACGACTCGCCGTCGTCGGAGAGGACGGCCGTGCTGCCCATCCGGGCCGGGTCGCTGCCGACGTCAGGCTCGGTCAGCAGGAACGCGGTGATGGCTCCTGCGGCGCAGCGGGGCAGATATTCCCGCTTCTGGGCCGGGGTGCCGAAGACCTTGACCGGCTCGGGGACGCCGATCGACTGGTGCGCGGAGAACAGGGCGCCGAGGCTTGGGTGAACCGAGCCAAGCAGGGCCAGTGCGCGGCCGTAGTACACGAGGGTGAGGCCCAGCCCGCCGTATTCGCGGGGAATCTTCATTCCGAACGCGCCGAGCTCGGCAAGCCCCTTGAGATAGTCGTCGGGGATCCGGTCATCGCGCTCGATGTCGCGCCCGGACATCGTGCGGCAATAGTCGGTCAGCCGGGCCATGAAGGCTTCGCCGCGTTCGACGTCGTCAGCGGGGGCCTCGGGCCACGGGTGGATCAGGCTCAAATCGAAGCTGCCGAGGTAGAGGCCCTTCGCGAAGCTGGGCTGGTTCCAGCTGGTCTCGCGGGCGGCCTCGGCAATGGCCCGGGCGTCGGCGGCAGTCGCGTCGGGGCCGATGTGGTCCGGCGCCCCGGCGGTCTCCTGCGCCGGGGCGCCGGGTGTAGCAGTGCCTGGTGTTGGAACGTCGGATGCGGTGGCGGGGTCTTCAATGGCGGAGCTCACGGGGCATCTCCTCTAACCGGGTGGCCGGCTTGAGCCCTGGATCCGCCGCGGGTGGAGGACCCTTCAGCTGTCCCGCAATACTACTCGCGGGTAAGTGCCTGTGCTAGGGGAGGCCTGGCCCGGATAGTCGGGCCGGAGGTCCGTGCCGAAGTCGACCTGGAAATCGGCGGGCAACTCCACGGTTGAGGCGTGGTGGACCAGCCGGTCCCAGCCGTGGTTGATGCCGTGGACCAGGCCAACCACCGCGCCGGCCACGAGATACCAGGCGAGCCGGCCCACGCCGACCAGAACCATGGCCGCGAACGCGGACACCATCATGAAGGCGCCGATCATCAGGGCGAACACGAGGGTTCCGATCACCACCATCGTGCCCGTCTCCACTGCGCTTAGGTCGAACTGCATTCTTCCCCCTGCACCATTGCTTCGGTTGAATCAGTAGCCCGAGCGTAGAGTGCCGGAGACGTGCTGAACTAGGGTCCTTTGGACGTTCCCGGCCTCTTGATGCGGGATCGAAATGCTACCCGGGCGTAGGTCACGGCCCGGTCGCGGCAGCCCCACCAGTATCAGGCGTTACGCCGGTTGTTCTTGTCGGGACCCGTCGACGGCTCAGTCGTCGTCGTCGTCGTGTTCCGGGGCGCTCTGGTTCAGGACCTGGAAGTCCGCGCCGAGGGCGACTTCGACCTCGGATCCGTCAGTCAGGCGCACTTCCACCTCATAGCCGGACGCGCCGTCGTCGGCCCGCTCCACTTCGGTGACACTGCCCTGGCCTACCTTCGCCAAGGCGGCGCTGCTTGCCATCGCGCGGTCGGCGTCGGTGAGGGCCGGCCCGTCGGAATCGTCGCCCAACTCAAGGTTTCCAATGCTGACTGCGAGGGCGCTCATGCGCTCGGCCTGGAGATCCCTGCCCTGCTGGGTCGCCGCGACCGCGATTGACGCTCCCCCCAGCACCACCGCTGCAGAGGCTGCCCCCGTGATCCACATCGTTCTCTTCCGCATGGTGGTCTCCTTTCAGCTGGTCATTCAAGTGTGCGCCGACTTCCGGGAGCAGACAACGATGAAATTCGGCCGGAGCCCTGCGTTAACCTTGTAGCTGGCAGTTTTTCGAATCCGCTGCCCCGCAGTACCACCCCAAACCATCCTTGGCAGCTGAAGGAGAGTGCGTGTCCCGCTCCGCCGTGTCATCAGCCGACGCCATCAGCGCCCGGCTCCGGGACCTCGAGCTCCTCACCAAAGGACCTGCCTGGGCGCTGACGCGCTCGGCGCCGTGGGTGATCGCCGTGCTCCAGGCCTCCTTCACCCGCACCCGCGCCCAGCTGCCTCTGGAACAGTTCCACGCCGACGTCGACGCCTTCCTCGAGCAGCTCCGCCGGCAGGCCCCGGGCACGGGAGAGCAGCACAGTGGCTCGGCCAACGGCGCACTTTCCGGAAAGAAATATGCGGACGAGTGGACCCGCAAAAACTTCCTGACCCGCCGGAACCAGTCGGGCCAGATCGTGTACGAAGTCACCGAGCCTGCTGCCCGCGTCCTGGCTTTCCTGGACAGCCTCTCGAGCGAGCGGTCCACCCTGAACGGCTCCCGGCTCGGCACACTGCTCGGCGATGTGGAGAAACTCGCCAACGAGACCAACCCGGACCAGAGCGCACGGATTGAATCCCTCGAAGAGGAGATCGACGAGCGCCGCCAGCTGATGGAGGACATCAGCTCCGGGGCCTTCGACGGGCTGCTCGACGACGACGAGGCTGTGGAGGCCGCCGGCAACATCCTCGATCTCGCCGCGAGCCTGCCCGCTGACTACAAGAAAATGCGTGACCGGATCGAAGAGCTCGTGGGGGAGCTGCGGAACCAGATCATCGAGGAATCCCTCAGCAAAGGCGCCACCATGGCCCAGGTGCTCGAGGCCGACAAGCGGCTGCGGCAGAGCCCCGAAGGCCGGACGTTCCGCTCCTTCACCGCGTTCCTGGAGGACCCGCAACAGCAGCTGAGGTTCCGGTCGGCGATCGGCGAGGTGCTGAGCCGGCAGTTCGCGGACGAGCTCAGCCACGACGAACGCGAGACCCTCAAGAACCTCGTGGCCGAACTCCGTAGCCAGCACAGCCAGATCCAGAGGATTTACGGCAAGCTCAGCGAGAGCCTCAACACCTACGTCCAAAGTGACGACTTCCGGCAGTCGGTCCGGCTCCGCAAGGTCCTGCGGGAGGCCGAGCAGGCCATCCGCTCCCTGCCCTACGAGCGCGAACGGCCCGGCCTGGTCCGCGGTCCGGTGTTGTTCAGTGCCGGCTTTGAGTCCCTGGCCATGGTCAAGCTCTTCGACCCGGACGAATTCGCGGCTCCGCCCAAGCTGGCCGATCCCATCGCGTTCTCCGACTCGGACCGTGCGCGCTCGCCCCGGACCGCCAAGGCCAAACCGGAAGCCATCCGCGCCGCGCTCGCAGGGGCCTCAACCCTGACCGAGGCATGGGCGCAGCTCCCGGCCGGGGAACGCCACATCAACTCCATCCGGGCCCTGCTGTCGCAGACCCTGCACGAAGGCGCCGGCTTCGACCGCGGGGCCTGGGGTCCCATCGAATTCGAACAAATCGACGGCACCACCCGCACCGCCTACCTGCCCGTCGTCACGCTCGCGAAGGATTGACCATGACTGAAGAGACCGCGACATTGACCATGACTGAAGAGACCGTGACAGAGACCGTGACAACGGACCTGCAGCCCGCACCAGCGCCAGCGGACAACGACGGCGGCCGCGTCCGGAGCGACTCCTTCACAGTCACCCCCCGGGACACGTTCGTCGACGGCGCCGCCCTCTTCCCGGGCGACACCGGCGTGCTCCCGATGAAAGTCCGGCAGGCGCTCGTGAAGCTGCTCAAGGGCCCGTACATCGACGGCGGCCGCGACGAAAAACTCTGGACCACGCTCCTGGACAACCAGCTGATCCTGCGCAGCCGCCTCTCCGAACTCTTCCTCACGCTGCAGCTGGACCACGAACGTAAGGTCGCCGTCCTGCGCCCCGTAGATCCCGAAGCGATCGGCGGCAGCACCCGTTCCAGCATCCTGCGCCAGCAGCGGGCACTGAGCCGGGTCGAAACCATCGTCCTGCTCCGCCTGCGCCTGCTCCTGGACCGGCACGTCACCGCCCAGACGGACCCCACGATCACGCGCGAGGAAATCGCCGAACTCGTGGCCCACTATCAGCCCACCGGCCAGCAGGACGCCCTGCGCGATGCCGACGTCGTCAACCGCGCCATCACCAAGCTCCTGGCCCGCCAACTCCTCCTCACCACGGGCCTGGACGACGTCTACACCATCTCCAATGCCCTCCCCCTGGCCCTCCCGTTCGAAAACATCGGCGACATCCCGGCCCAAATCGAAGCCCTGGTCGCGGCCAGCACAGACCAGTCAGGAACAGAACCCCTGCTGGAGCTCGACGCCGACACCCCTGCGACTGTGGAGGATGACTCGGACGACGACGCCGATGCCGCCCCCGCCGGTGACCCGACCAGCGACGACGACGCCGATGCCGCCCCGGGAGTGGCATCGGGCCTGTCGGAGCCGGACGGCCTGCTGCTTGCAGCAGAGCCGTCCGGCGAAGGGGCGGGGGCGGCATCGCCGTCGGCGTCCACCGCAACCACGAACGAAGGAGCCAAGTGAGCATCGCAACCATGCTGCCGATGGGCGAGCTCACCAACCCCGGCCAGATGCGCCTGGTCCTCGTCCAGGTGGTCAACTGGGGCACATTCCATGGCGCCCACACAATGCACGTGGACCGCAACGGCACACTGCTGACCGGCAATTCGGGCGTCGGGAAGTCCACGCTGTTCGACGCCATGCTTCGGGTCTTCGACGCCCGTCCCCGCTCCAACGAAGCCGCGGCGCAGCGGGCCGGAGGCGCTGTCGAGGACAAGCGCACCACGTTCACGTACATGCGCGGCAAGGTGGGCGACAAGGCCGTGGGCGAGGGCTCGGCGAGTGCGTTCCAGCGCCCCGGCGCCACCTGGTCCGCCGTCGCGCTCACCTTCGACAACGCCGCCGGCACCCGGGTGACGGTCTCGGCGCTGTTCGACCTGCCCAAGAACGGCACGGAGTCCAGCGTCGGCCGGTACTACGTGATCGACAACAAGCCGCTGGACCTCGCGGCGATCGAGGGCATCGCGGAGAAGCGGTTCACCAAGTCCGCGCTCGACGCGATCTTCCCGGACGCCCAGATCTTCGACGTCCACAAGGCCTTCGCCGAACGCTTCCGCCGGCTTCTCGGCATCAACTCGGATCAGGCCCTCCCGCTGCTGCGCGTCATCCAGGCCGGCAAGGGACTCGGCGGCAGCGTCAACACTTTCTTCCGCGACCAGGTTCTCGATGCCCCCGCCACACTCGCCGCAGCGGACGACGTCGTGGAGGAATTCAGCAACCTCATGTCCATCCGGCAGCGCCTCGAGGACGTCCGGCAGCAGCGTGACCAGCTGGCTCCCGTCCCCGGGCTGAACAAGGAATACGCGCAGGCGCTGCTGGACGCGAACCGGCTGCGGGACCTGTCCGGCGAGGAATTCGAGGCCTATAAGCAGCAGCTCGCTGTCACGGTCCGTGAGAAGACCCTGGCCCGGTTGAAAGAGCTCGCCCAGGCGAAGGCCAGTGACCTTGCCGCCGAACGTGCTGTCCGCGATGGCTTCGCCAAGGAACTGCGCCAGCTGGAGGGGGAGTACAACAACCAGGGCGGCAATGCGATTGCCGCGATAGAGCAGTCCCGGGAGAACGCCCGGGTGGGGCTCAAGCTCCGGCAGGAGGTGGAGGAAGCGACCCGCAAGGCGCTGACCGACGCCGGGCTCGAACTCCAGTGGTCGGCCGCCGGCTGGGAACAGGCCCATGAGCACGCCGCGGCACGCTCGGCCGAGCTCCAGGACGATTCCGAGGCGCTCAAGGAACTGCGCTTCGAGGCCTTTGACGGCCACGCCACCAGGAAGCGCGAACTTGCCGCGGCCCAGCAGGAGCTTGTCTCGCTGAAGACGCGCAAGTCGCTGCTGCCGCCGTCGAGCATTGAAAACCGCAGCGCCATTGCGGCCGCCACAGGCGTGCCCGAGGAGCAGATGCCCTTCGGCGGCGAGCTGATCGACCTCGCCGAGGGCCAGGAACAGTGGCGCCCGGCCGCCGAGCGCGCGCTGCGGAGCCTGGCCACCACGCTGCTGGTCCCGGGAGAGCACTTCGCGGCAGTCACCCGGTTCCTCAACGACCACTCCGTGCGCGGTGCGCTGCGTGCCGTGGACGTCTCGCGGCCCCTGGCCGGCGGCGCGCTGGCCGTCGAGGACGTGGCCGATGGCGATCTGCTGACCAAGCTCAGTTTCCTCACCGACGCCGGACCCCACTCGGAGGCGCTTGCGCAGGCCAGTGCCTGGCTCCGCGAACGGATTGCGCTCGACTTCGCCTACCCGTGCGTGGAAGACCCGGACCAGCTCGCCGGCCTGGAGAAGGGCCTGAGCCTGGGCGGCGTGGTCAAGCGCAACCGCCACACGGTGGAAAAGGATGACCGCTTCACGTCACGGCAGGACTACGTCCTCGGGTTCGACAACGCCGCCAAGCTTGAACTCGTGGCGGCCCAGGTGGAGGACCTGCAACAGGAACTTGCCAAGGCTGCCGAACTGGCGCAAACCCGGGAAGAGTCACACCAGGGCATGACCCGGCAGCTCGATGCCCTGCGCCGTGTGGCCGACGACCACCGGCCCTGGGAGCAGGTCTCGGCAGCGGTGGCCGCGGAGGAGCTCGCCCGGATCGAGCAGCGCCTCAAGGATGCCCTCGCCGCACAGGCGGACCTCGAACCGCTGCGCGCCAGCATCGAAGCCGCGCGGCACAAGCACCAGTCCAGCACTGAGGCCGCGGCCGTGCTGCAGAGCGAGTACAAGGCCCTCGATGCGCGCATGACCGCCGCTGATTCGCTGCTCGACGCGGCACGGAACCGGCTGGGGCAGGCGCCGCCGTCGGACGCCGGCGTCGCCGCCCTGGAACCGTACTTCACCGGTTTCGGCGACGTCCTGGAGATGCACGAGCTCGACAACCTCGCCAACCAGGTCCGCACCCGGCTCCTTGCAGAACTGCATGGGGCCGAGTCCCGCGGGCAGGCCACCTCGGAGCGCCTCACCCGGATTTTCGAGGGCTTCGTCCGCGAATGGGGCACGGCGATTTCCGCGGACCACGGCACGTCAATCGGCGCCGCGGGGGAGTTCGAATCCCGTTACCACGCGATTGTCAGCGACGGGCTGCCCGCACAGGAGGCCGAGTTCCGGCAGTTCTTCAACCAGCGGACCCACGAATCCTTTTCCACCCTGCTGCACCTTCTGGACGAGGAGCGCCGCGCCATCACCAGCCGCATTCTGCCGCTGAACGGGATCCTGTCCGAGGTCAACTTCCACGAGGGCAGCTTCCTGGAACTCGACATCAAACAGACGCTGCCGGCGACGGCGAAGCAGTTCAAGGACGCCATTCAGAACGCGCTCAAGGTCCGGCACACCAGGCCGGGCAAGCCGGTCAATGCGGCGTCCGCCGCCGTGTCCGGGGCGGAGACGGACGCCGACGCCGAGCTCACCACCCGCTACAAGTCGCTCGAAACGCTCGTGAAGCGGCTCGGCTCGCAGACTCCCGAGGACCGGCGCTGGCGTGCCGAGGTGCTGGACGTCCGCGGCCATCTGTTCATCCAGTGCAAGGAGCACCGCGACGTGCAGGGTACCGGTGCCCAGGGCGCCGGCCCCAAGGGGGCGGGGAAGGGTGCGAAGAAGACCGAGGTCTACATGCACGCGGACACCGGCTCCATGTCCGGCGGCGAGCGGCAGCGCTTCACCGCGTTCATTATGGCGGCGGCGCTGAGCTACCAGCTGGGCATCGCCGAACAGGGCTTCACTACCTACGGCACCGTGATGATGGACGAAGCCTTCGTGCTCGCCTCCGAGGAATTCGCCGGCGCCGGCATCAAGGCGCTGCACGAGTTCGGCTTCCAGCTGCTGCTGGCCGCGCCGGAGAACGTGATTGACCTCTCCCGGCACCTGGGGTCGGTGACGGAGATCCTGCGGGACAAGCGCACCAACCGCTCCGGCGTCCTGACCGCCCCGGTGATTGCCCCACGTCAAGGCATGGAGGGCTCCTGGCGGTCCGAGGCGAACCCCGTGGACATCGTCCTGCGCTGACACAACCCTCCCCGCGTTGCCTTTTTGGCGGCTGGATCTGGTGCCGCACCAACGATTGAGACAATTACGTTACTCAAACCTTTCCTAATTGCTCAAAGGATAGGCTAGCCTTACTTAGGTTTGCATCACTTACCTAAGGAGTTCCGTGGCTTCCGCCGTCTTCCCCCGTTCCGCCGGCCGCCCGGCCGGCCGCCGCCTCCGCAAGACCGCAGGGCGGGCCGCGGTTCTTCTGGCCGCCGTCGCGCTGACCCTGACCGCCTGCTCCACCGGGCCGGCAAGTTCGACGGCGGCGGACGCCCCCAGCGAGCCGGTCAGCATCGCCTTCCCGGTCAGCATCAAGCACCTCTTCGGCGAGACCACCATCAAGGAACAGCCCAGGCGCGTGGTTACCGTTTCCTGGGTCAACGACGACGTTGCCATCGCCCTCGGAGTGGTTCCCGTTGGCGTCCCCGAGAACGAATGGGGCGGCAACGACAAGGGCTCCACACCGTGGAAGGACGCCGCGCTGGAGAAGCTCGGCGCAGGCTTCGGCTCGGCGAAGGCCCCCGTCCAGTTCTCCGAGGCCGACGGCATCAACTTCACCGAGATCGCCAAGCTCAATCCGGACGTCATCCTCGGCGCCTACTCCGGCCTGACGGAGGAGGACTTCAAGAAGCTCAGCGAAATCGCACCGGTCGTGGCCCAGCCGGAGGTCGCCTATGGCACCTCCTGGCAGGATTCCACCACCATCATCGGGAAGGCCCTCGGCAAGGAAGCCGACGCCGCCAAGCTGGTCTCCGACACCGAGGCCACCATCAAGGACAAGGTCTCCAAGTACCCGCAGATCGCCGGAAAATCCTTCATCTACGGCAACCTGGAGCCGGACAAGAGCGACGGCGTCAACGTCTACACGGCCAACGACAACCGCCCGCGCTTCCTCAGCGAAATTGGCATGAAGCTCGCATCCGTTGTGGAGGACAACTCCAAGGGTTCCAAGGAATTCTTCATCCCGTGGTCCGCCGAAAAGGCCAACGAACTCAACTCGGATATCTTCGTGACCTGGGTGCCGGATGCGGCCACCACCGGCGCCATCAAGGCCGACCCGCTGCTGGGCCAGATCCCGGCCATCAAGAGCGGCGCCCTGGTTGCCGACTCGGACAACACCCTGACGCTGTCCATCTCCGCTTCCTCGCCGCTGAGCCTGCCGTGGTCACTGGATACGTTCCTGCCGCAACTGGCCACCGCAGCGGACAAAGTCACCGCAGCGAAGTAACACCCTCCCCATGACGAACAGTACGACGACGGCGCCCGCCGCCAGTGCGCCCGGCGCACCGCCGGCCCCCACCGGGAAGAAAGCCCCCGCAAAGCAGGCCGCCTGGCTGCTGGCCGCCGTCGTCGTACTTGTTCTGGTTTGTGCAGCGTCGCTGGCTGTCGGGGCCCGCGGGGTTCCCTTCGGGACGGTCTGGCAGGCGCTGACGCAGTTCAACCCCACCGACGGCAACCACGCCGTCATCCACGCCCGCATCCCGCGCACCGTGCTGGGTCTGCTCGCCGGCGGCGCACTCGGGCTGGCGGGCGCGGCCATGCAGGGGGTGGCCCGCAACCCGCTCGCCGACCCCGGCATCATCGGCGTCAACGCCGGCGCCGCCCTCGCCGTGGTCACCGGGATCTACGTCTTCGGCGTTTCGTCCCTGACCGGCTACATCTGGTTCGCGTTCATCGGCTCGGCAGCCGCCGCCATCGTCGTCTATCTGATCGCGTCCATGGGACGCGACGGGGCGACGCCGGTCAAGCTGGCACTGGCCGGCGCGGCCCTGAGTGCGGGGCTGTATTCGCTGATGAACGTCGTCCTGGTCTCCAGCCAGGACACCCTGGACCGGTTCCGTTTCTGGCAGGTCGGCGGGATCGCCGGCCGGGACTGGTCGGTGGTCCTGCCGGGGCTGCCGTTCCTGGCCGCCGGGGCACTGATCGTCCTGTTCACCGGGCGGATCCTGAACAGCCTCGCCCTCGGGGACGACATTGCCCGCGGCCTGGGCCAGCGCGTCGGCCTGGCCCGTGGCGTCACCGCGCTGGGCATTGTGCTGCTTTGCGGTTCGGCCACGGCACTGGCCGGCCCGATCGGATTCGTCGGCCTGGTGGTTCCGCACGCCGTCCGCTTCCTGACCGGCCCGGACTACCGCTGGATCCTGCTCTTCTCGCTGGTCCTGGCGCCCGTGCTGCTCCTGCTCTCGGACGTGGTGGGCCGTGTCATCCTGCTGCCCGGCGAAGTCCCCGCGGGCATCATGACAGCCCTGGTGGGTGCGCCCGTCTTCGTGTGGCTGGTCCGCCGCGGGAAGGGGGCAGGGCTGTGAGCAGGGCAGACCTCGCCAACGTCAGGCACGAGCTGGGAGACAACGCCCCCGCGGAGCGCCAACTGGCAGGCAATGCCCGGTTCATGAGCCGCACGGCCCTCCTCGCCTTCGCCGTCGTGGTGCTCCTCGCCGTCAGCATCCTGCTGGGCAGTTACACCGTCACCATCCCGGACTTCTTCAGGATCCTCACGGCCCACCTCACCGGTGGCGGGAAAATCCCCGGCGCCAGCTTCATCGTGATGGAGAACAAGCTCCCGAGGGCAGTCGTCGGCACCATGATCGGGGTTGCCTTCGGGCTCTCGGGAACCTTGTTCCAGACCATGCTGCGAAACCCGCTGGCCAGTCCCGACGTCATCGGCATCAGCTACGGGGCCAGTGCGGCCGCCGTCACCGCCATCGTCGTCTTCGGGGCCTCCGACGCCGCCGTTTCCGGCGCGGCGCTGTGCGGGGCCATGGCAGTAGCCGTCCTGATCTACACAATCTCCCGGAGCGGTTCCCTCGGATCAGGCGGCGGCAACCGTGGCAACGCAGCCGGGGGCCGGCTGATCCTTGCCGGCATCGGCATCGCCGCGGCACTGAACGCCGTGGTCAATTTCCTCATGACGCGGGCCGACATCCGCACCGCGGCCGAAGTCCTGATCTGGCTGAACGGATCCCTGAACTCCGCCAGCTGGGACCGCGCCGGCGTGCTGGGCCTGGCGCTGCTGGCCCTGGTGCCCGCCGTCGCCGTCCTCGCCGGCCCCCTCCGGATCCTGGAACTGGGTGACGATGCCGCCGCCGGACTCGGCATCCGGGTTGGCATCACCCGGCTCGGCGTGGTGGCCGCTGCCGTCGCCCTGGCCGCCGTCGCCACGGCAGCAGCCGGGCCCGTGGCCTTCGTGGCTTTCCTGGCGGGGCCCATCGCGCGCCGCTTCACCGGCAAGTCGAGTCTCCCGGCCGGCGCGTTCGTCGGCGCCCTGATTGTCCTCGCCGCGGACTACTTTGCCGCCAACATCGCCCCCCTGCTGCTGGACGGCACCGTCCTTCCGGTCGGCGTGGTCACAGGCGCGCTCGGTGCACCGTTCCTGCTGTGGCTCCTGGTCACAGCCAACCGAAAGGACGCCTGACATGGCAGTTCTCAACGCCAAGAACCTGACGCTGCAGTACGACCAGCGCCGGGTGGTGGAAGACCTCACGGCGGAGATCCCCGAGGGCAAAGTGACGATGATCGTGGGCGCCAACGCCTGCGGAAAATCCACGCTCCTGCGCGGCCTGTCCAGGCTGCTGAAGCCAGCCCGCGGTACCGTGACCCTCGACGGCAAGGACATTCATTCCCGCCCTGCCAGGGAACTCGCCCGCATCCTCGGCCTGCTCCCGCAGCACCCCACCGCCCCGGACGGCATTCTGGTCCGGGACCTCGTGGGCCGCGGCCGCTACCCGCACCAGGGCTTCTTCCGCAGCTGGAGCGCAGCCGACGATCTAGCCGTGCAGCGGGCGCTCGAAACCACCGAAACGCTGGAACTCTCCGAGCGGAACGTCGACGAACTCTCGGGCGGGCAACGCCAGCGCGTGTGGATCGCGATGGCGCTTGCCCAGGAAACCGAGGTGCTCCTGCTCGACGAGCCCACCACCTACCTGGATCTGGCCCACCAAGTGGAGGTCCTGGACCTGGTCACCGACCTGAACCGGCAGCGCGGCACCACCGTGGCAATCGTCCTGCACGACCTGAACCTGGCGGCCCGGTACGCGGACCACGTGATCGCCATGAAGGCCGGCAGGATCGTGGCCGAGGGCACCGCCGCCGACGTGGTCACCGAGGACCTGGTCCGTGACGTCTTCGGCCTGGACTCGCGGGTGCTGCCCGATCCCATTTCCGGCACGCCGCTGATCATTCCGCTCGGCCGGCACCACACCGATTTCCCACAAGCCGAAACAGCAACCCTGGAGTTGGTCCCATGAGGGCAGTTAGCAGCACTGCAACAAACAGCAGTGCAACGGACGGCACGACAGTAGACCTCAACCAGGCGCGGGCACGCCGCGCGCCTTCGGCGGTCAGGGACCAACCGGCCACCCAGCCGATGACCCTGGCGTTCGACGTGACGGTCGCCGCGGTGCAGCAGCTCAGCCCCAATTTCCGCCGCGTCACCTTCGGTGGGTACTCGCTGCGTGACTTCGGCGTCCACGGGGGAACCCTGGACCTACGCGTGAAGCTGATGATCCCGTCCCTCGCCGGGGACGGCACGGCGCTGCCGCTGCCGGTGTTCGCGATGGAGCAGTCCGGCTGGTACCAGGAATGGCTGGCCATGGATCCCGCGATCCGCGGCTCCATGCGCACCTACACCGTGCGGCAGGAACGCCTCGACGCCGTCTACCCGGAGATCGACGTCGACTTCGTGCTGCACTTCGATGCCGCCGGCAACGGCGGACCCGCCGCGAACTGGGCCCTGAACGCCAAGCCGGGGGACGCCCTCACCATCATCGGACCCAACAACCGGGCCGCGCACTGTGTCACGGCGGAGACCTACTCCGGCATCGAATGGCGGCCGGGCCTGGCCCAGCGGGTACTGCTTGCAGGTGACGAGACCGCCGTTCCGGCCATCAGCGCCATCCTGGAAAGCCTCCCGTCGTACATGAGCGGGCAGGCGTTCCTTGAAGTCCCCGAGGCCGGCGACTTCCTGGATCTGTTGTCGGACGCGGACGTCGAAATCACCTGGCTGGCACGCGGCGCCTCGATTGGCCGCTCACGCCCGCACGGCGAACTCCTGCAGGAAGCCGTCCGCGCCGCTGTTCCCGAACCCGGCTGGGTGGGCATCAAGGCCGCCGCCGGCGGGGCCGGGCCGGAGCCCGATGACGTCAACGTGGACCGGGACATCCTTTGGGAGACCCCCGCCCGGATGGACGCCGCGGCGATCGGAGCCAGCAAAAACCCTGACAAGCCCGCCGGCGCCCTGCCGTTCTACGCCTGGATTGCCGGCGAAGCGGGCACCGTCAAGGAGCTGCGCCGGTACCTTGTGCGGGACGTGGGGATCGACCGGAAGCAGGTTGCGTTCATGGGGTACTGGCGGCAGGGCAAGGCCGAGCTGTAAACCGACGCTCCCGCAGGTTCTGCGGTTCCCACTGCGACGCTCCTGCACTTTTCGCGGTTCCCGCTGCGACGCTCCCGCAAGTTCTTCCGGGCTTCGCCCGCCACCGCTGCTTTGCCGTCGCTTAGACACCTCCTTCGGCCGCGGGCGGCCTCAGTCGGCGATGCGCTCCTTCGCAAAGCACCGGCGTCGGCCTTGCGGTCGGCTCACGTTCGGTGCGCTCCTTTGCAAAGCGGCGATTGCGGTCCTGCGGCCGGCTCACCTTCGGTGCGCCCCGTGTGGGACAAACGACACTCACCATGGCCGCCGCTCGCTGGGCCTATCACCTTGGGTTAACCTTCCCTTTCCC
>NZ_CAKKMF010000041.1 GCF_918697925.1 Arthrobacter sp. Bi26 | reverse complement strand
GGGCTGGATCGGCTTCGTGGGCGCCGGGTCGATTCCGGGCGTCGCCGATGCTGCCGGCGATTTGTGAGTCCGACAGCCCACGACAACCGAGCTCACCGTCAAGTCCCTCGCCTGGGCTGAACCTCCGGCTTCCATGACCTCCGTGGCAGAAGACTCAGTCACGGCACCTCCCTTAAAGATTCGATCCGTTTCGTACTGAGTGTAAGGTGAGTCACAATTCCATGCAAAGATGCCACGTCACCTCGTCGGCGGGTTACTGAAGAATGCCCGAAGGTCGCGGGCCTGAGTGGGAATCCGTGGCAATCCATTTCGTGGCCCCAGAAGACCCTTTGTTGCCAGGCCACTTGGGGCGTTGTTGTTCCTATATACACAGGCTGACGCTTTTTGCCGGGCCCCATCGCCAGTACCTCGCGATACCCGGAAGATTGAAGCATCAAAGTGTGATCGTGTACGTTTCGTATTGGATGGCTAAGCACGTATGGTTGACCCATGGCAATCAGAAGCGAAGAAAGTCGTCGGGCCATTTTGGAAGCAACCATGAAGTTGCTCGAAGATTCGGGGCCTGACGGATTTACGGTGCAAAAGCTCTCGATCGAGCGCATTGCCCGTGAGGCCGGAGTCAGCAAGACCACTATCTACAGGTGGTGGTCGAGCAAGGTTGCCGTGGTTATCGATACATTCCTGGACAACCATGTCGCGCGTACTCCGGTGCGCCAGGATGTCCCTGCGATCGACGCGCTTCGTGAGCACATGGCCTCACTTGCGGAGGTCTACGCGGGCAATGAGGGCCGGCTCGTGGCGCAACTCATCGGTGAGTGCCAGGGCGACGAGGCAGCGATGGCTGAATTCAAGAAACATTTCTGGACCCCGCGCGCGCTGGTCGTTACGTCCCTGGTTGAACGGGCCATCAACGAGGGGTCGATGCGCAAAAATCTCGACGCCCAGCTCGTCACGGAGCTGCTCTATGCCCCCGTGTACTTCCGCCTGTTGTTCCAATCGGGCCCCCTCGACGCCAAAGCCACCGATGCCATCATGCAGACGGCACTTGAAGGGCTTGCTGCAGGGTAGCGGCCCCAAGTATTACTTGTGTTCCGTCCGGGCCCATGGGCCCGATCGGCTCCGTGACTGAAGAATGGACCCTATAGCCTTGGGTTGCCGCGGCATGTTGGGCGAATAGCATGCCGGTGCTGGCTTTAGCCGGGGCGCAGCCCGGCGCCCGCGTTGAGTGGCGTGCACCCATTTGAGGGTGCGCAAGAAGTTTTCGGCGGCGGTCCGGTAGGCGGCGACGCCCTGTCATCGCCTGCTCCCACCGTGACTTCTTTGCGACATGCCCGTGGCGCCCTTTGCCTCCCGATTTCCCTTCCACGTGTCCGGTGTGGGCGTGGGAGGCCTCGAGTCTGTGCAATACGATACGGTTCGTATATATTGGATGTGACGTTAGATGTAGGAAACTGACCCTGATCTGTCCCTGCCCGTGGAGCCAGCCCGTTAGGGAAGCCGTCCACACTGAGAGGAAACATCATCGTGAAAACCGCCATCGCGCCGAATGATGCGGTCGTCGTCGCCTATCGCAGGACACCGATCGGCCGGGCCCGCAAGGGGTCTCTGGCCGGTGAGCGCCCCGAAGACCTCGCGCTGGCAGCCATCCGGGGAGCGCTCGCTGCGGTTCCGCAGGTTGACTCCGCCGAGTTTGCGGACGCCTACGTGGGGTGCGCGGTACCGCAGGGCGCGCAGGGCGACAACATTGGCCGCCGCATCATGGTTCTTGCAGGGATGGACAGCGTCCCCGCGGTTACTGTGAACCGCTTCTGCGCGTCCTCGTTGCAGGCCACCGCGATGGCGGCCCAGGCCGTGCGGGCGGGCGACGGGGACGCGTTCCTGGTTGCGGGCGTCGAATCGACCACCTCGACACCGCCCGTAGTTGAATCACTCCACCCCGCCTTCGCGGACGCAGCACGGCGTGCCGATGGCATCTTCGAATCCGGCCAGCCTTGGTCCGACCCCCGGGATCACGGGGAGCTGCCCGATGTGTACCTCTCTATGGGCAAGACCGCCGAGTTCGTGGCCCGTCAAACCGGCACCACGCGCCGCGACCAGGACGAATGGGCTCTGGAGTCCCAGCTCCGGGCGGAACGGGCGATGGAGTCCGGCTACTTCGCGCGCGAGATCGTGCCGGTGGCCACGGCTGCCGGCACGGTGGTGCGGGCCGATGACGGCCCGCGTCCTGGCACCACGCTGGAGGCCCTCTCGGGCCTCAATCCCGTGTTCCACGAGTCCGGTACCGTCACCGCGGGCAACGCCAGCCCGCTCAACGACGGCGCGTCGGCCTTGGTGGTGATGAGCGCCCGGCGCGCGGGCGAACTCGGGCTGAAGCCGCTGGCCCGCATTCTGGGCAGTGCCGCAAGCGGCCTCTCGCCGGAAATCATGGGGCTGGGTCCGGTGGACGCATCCCGCCGCCTGCTGGATCGTTTGGGCCTGTCGATCGGTGACATCGACATCGTCGAGCTGAACGAGGCCTTTGCCGCCCAAGTGGTTCCCGTGGTGCGGAAGCTGGGGGTAGATCCCGAGCGGGTCAACCCGTTTGGCGGGGCGATCGCCTTGGGCCACCCATTCGGTGCGACCGGCGTGCGGCTGGTCGGAACGCTCATCAACGGACTGCAAACCAAGGACGGATCGCTCGGCCTGGCGACGCTCTGCGTGGGCGGCGGCCAGGGCATGGCGATGGTAGTGGAGAGGTTGTCGTGAACCAGCCAGCGATCATTGCCGACCCGGCCCGCTCGATGCTGGCCGCCGACCGGAGCCTGGAAGGGCTCGGCATCCAGGTGTTGCGCGCCAGCGAGGGCCGTGCCACGGCCGTCCTCCGGGTCACGCCCGAAATGGCTAACGGGCACGGGATTGCCCACGGTGGATTGGTCTTCGCGCTGGCAGACACCGCGTTCGCTATGGCCGCAAACACATTCGGCGCCGGAATCGCGACCGCCGAGGCTTCCATCTCCTACATTTCCCCGGCCTGCATCTCGGAGGAGCTAGTCGCCTCCGCTGAAGTGACCTTTCACGAGGGCCGCCGGATGATAGTGGATGTGGTGGTGCGGGCGGGGGAGCGGACTGTCGCCATCTACCGCGGAACGGGCAGGGCGCTGCGCCCGGCGGACTGAGGCTTCTTGAACAGCTGCCGATATGGGGCGGCAAGACATGCGTGTGTGCCCGGGCTCCAAGTCGGAGTCCGGGCACACAAGTATTTGTAACAAGGTTGCCGCGCCGGCTCCCGCCACGGGTGGGGCCGGCGCGGCGCAGGTGTCAGCTCTTGGATGCCTTCGAGCCGGCGGTCGCCAGTTTGTCGGCGATGCCCATGAGGACCGGTGACCCCGTCGCGGCAATCAGTAGGCCCTGGACTGGACGCTTAAGCATTACCGATACAGGTTCCTTGGCCCCCGCAAGGACCGCTTCGCGTCCCATGGCCGGGTTCTTGTGGCACCGGACCGGCACATTGAATATCAGGCGGCGCAGGCATGAATTGCCGTGGTCGCACCACACGATCTCATCCTGTCGTCCCTCGAGGACCTTGTTGGGGAATTCCGGATCGGCCAGCATTTGCCGGGCCAGCATGATTCCGTCCGCGAACCCGGCGGTGATGGCGTCTGCACACTGTTGCGGGTCGAAAGTGCTGCTGAGGAGCAACGGGACCTCGGGCATGGCGGCGCGGAATGCTTGCGGCTCTCCGTGCTCCAGGATGGCGCCCGAAAAGGAGGTGACGTTATTGTCCATCGACTCGTAGTTCGCATCGCTCAGGGCGATATATCCAACCCCTTCCTTTTCAATGATCGACGCAACTTCGGCGAACCCCTCAGGTCCCTGACCATCGGGAAGGTGATCGTTGGTGCTCATTCTGAGGCCCACCGGATAGTCGGTTCCGACTTCGGCCCGGATCGCCCGAATCGTGTCCGTGAGGATGCGGGCGCGGTTTTCGGCACTCCCGCCGTATTCGTCCGTCCTCCAGTTGGTGCGCGGTGAGAGGAAGGAGGAATAGAGGTAGCGCATGTGCGCGCCCAGCTCGATGCCGTCGAAGCCGGCCGCCTTTGCACGCCGTACGGCGGCGACGGACTGCTCCTGGACCTCGAGGATTTCCTCCTTGGTGATCTCCTCCGGCGTCGGGTTCGTTCGACCGCCGGGAATGTAGAAACCGTGAGGCAGGCGGGGTGCGGCCATGCGGACGGGCTTCGGGCTCGCGGCCCTTGTGGGCCGGCCGTCGCCCGGCACGCCCATGGCGCCGAAGCTCGGGAAGATCTGGGCGAAGATGGGTACATCCTGCTCGTGCACGGCATCGACCATGCGCCGCAGCCCCGGAATGAACTCGTCCCGGTCGAAGCGCATCAAGGGCTGGAACGGCGCCTCCTGGTTCCCGCGCTCGGTGGCCACGCCGCCACCGATGATCAGCAGCCCAGCGCCGCCGCGTGCCCGCGTGGTGAGGAACGCGATTGTCTGATCGCTGGGATGGCCGTCCTTTGTCGGCTGGAGGACGGCCATGGGGCTAAGCACATAGCGGTTCTTGATCGTCAGGCCGTCGATTTTCCAGGGGCTGGAAAGCACTTCGGCGACAGTTGCTGTCTCGGGGGACATTTATTCTCCTTGGTTTTCAGTTGGACCAGGATGAAATGACTCATCCAAAATTGGCATCCGACTCGGCTCGTATCGTGACCGCGCGTCGCAGTGGACCGCCGGAAGTAGGGGACCCGGACCAGGCCTCAGAACCTGTCTCGGACGTGGCGTTCCCGACCGTAGAGCGAGACCACGGCAAGGATGATGACGCCGAAGACGATGCGGCTCTGGGCTTCCGTCAGCCCATTGCTGACGATGATCGTTGACAAGAGGGTGAGAGTGAGTGCGCCCAACAGCGTGCGGGTGTAGCTGCCGCGAATCGAGCCGAAGATCGAGCCGCCGACGAGGACCGCGGCCAGGCCGGAGAACAGGTAGGGTTCCCCGATGGTTTGCGACCATCCCGCGCCGAAGGATGCGATGAAGATGCCGGCAACCCCGGCCAGGGCTCCGGAGGCCGCAAAGACCATGGTCCACACGGCAGCGGTCCGGACCCTGGCCAATCGCGCGGCCCGGAAATTGATTCCCGTCGCGTAGAAGCGACGTCCCGCCGCGGTGCGATTGAGGAAAAGCCACATTCCCGCCCCGCAGAGAAGCACGATCAGGATGATCGGGGGGAACGGCAGGCCGAGGGTGGTCCCCCTTAGGCTGGCCAGGGAACGCAGCGCCTCCGGCGGGGCGGAGGAATAGTCGCCGTCGGCGAGGAACAGGGTCGCGCCCGTGATGGCCGCGCCGGTGCCCAGCGTGACGACTAGTGGCTGGACCGCGAAGCGGTGGCAGATCCAGCCGATCAGGGCGCCGATGCCGCCGCAGGCCAGAACTGTGATCAGCAGGGCTACGACCGGAGGGACCCCGAGCTTGCCCGCGACGTTCGCCGCCATGAAGGCACCGAAAAGGATGTAGCCCGGTGCCGCCAGGTCAAGTCCGCCCAGGATCACCACAAGCGTCTGGCCCATGGCTGCCAGGGCCAGCAGGGACGTGATGACCAGTATCGACGTGATTGACCTGGGGTTCGCGACGGCCGGTATGGTGATCACCAGCCAGGCTGCCAAGGCCGCCACGACGAGTACCTGGAGTGCCGGTACCTCGAAGGCCCAGGCCCTGAACGTGGTCCAGGGCCTGGGCCGGACCGTCGGTGCCTGGGTTCTTGGTGCGGGGGACAGGGTGTCACCAGTCATGATGCGTTCCTCTTCAAACGGGGGGCCAGCAGCGTCGCGCCCAGCACGACGCCAACGACGAGGACGGCGCCGTAGGCAAATTGGATGAGGCTGGGGGCCACGCCCGAGGCCGTGAGCAACTGCTGCAGCAGATAGATGGAGACCGCCCCGAAGAGGGCACCCAACAGCCCGCCGCGGCCGCCGGCCAGGCTCGTCCCGCCCAGCACGGCCGCGGCGAGCCCCAGCAGGGCATAGGTGGAGGCGAGCGAAGACTGCGATGACTGCACGATAGCCGTCAGGGCGATTCCCGCGATTCCGGCGAACAGGCCGCCGAGGGTATAGGCCAGGATCCGGATTGCCTTGATGTTCACGCCGGAACCGTAGGCTGAAACATCACTCTCGCCGGTCGCGAGGAGATTGCTGACGAAGGCCGTTCGGCGCAGGGCGAACCAGATCAGCCCGGCGACGCCGATGGTCAAGAGAGCGCCCGGGACGACGCCGATGCCCCCGGCGAAGACCTCCGTCCAATTATTCGGGGCGGCCACCGGATTCTGGGCGATGGTCAGCGACAGGCCAACGAGCAGGAACAGCATCCCGGTGGTTGCGACCACCGGATGCAGGCGCAAGACGGCGACCAGGATTCCGTTCAGGGCTCCGATTCCGGCAGCCACCGCCAAGATGATGGGTGCCGCGAGATCCCAGTTGCCCAGCCCCGCGGGAATGAGGATGGCGACGAACAGGCAGTTGATGAAGGTGGCCAGGGGACCGACCGAAATGTCAATGCCACCGGCGAGGATCGAGGGCGTGGAGGCGAATCCCACCAGCACGAACGGCGCCAGCGTGGCCAGGGTGCCGGGGAGACGCGCGGGGGAGAGGAAGGACGGTGAGACGATCAGGTTCAACACCAGCAGCACCAGTGCGAGCAGGAAGGCAAAGGCGAAAGGCCAGCGCTGGAACAGGGGGAGGACGCGGTTCATGTATGCACCTCTGATTTCTGGCCGAAGTATGCGGCGACGATGGACTCGGTGGAAAGCTCGGAATGGGGGATCTCGGCAAACACTGATTGGTCGCGGAAGACCAAGACGCGGTCTGCGAGGTCAACGAGTTCGTCGACCTCGCTGGAGAGGACCACGACGCTCATGCCTTCGGCACTGAGTCGGTGCAGGATTGCGTAGATCTCCCGCTTGGTCCCGATGTCGACCCCTCGTGTGGGGTCGTTAAGCAGCAGGACCTTGGGGTCCGTGGCAAGCCAGCGGGCCAGCAGCACCTTCTGTTGGTTACCGCCGGACAATGTTGAAATTGCATCCTGCGCTGCACCGAAGCGCAGGGACAAGGTCCGAGCGAACGCATCGAAACGGCGGGCAATGCTGCGGGTGTCCAGCAACCCGCCGCGGCGGTCCTTGGCCAGGGTCGGGAGCGCGAAGTTTTCGCGGATCGACATGGACTCGAACAGCGACTCGCCACGACGTTCGCGCGGCAGGTAGGCGACCCCCAGGGCATCCCCGTTGCGCTCGGTAAGCTCTGCGGCGCCCTCGGGACGGATGCGAACAACACTGCCGGGCCCGGCAGCCACGCCGGCCAGGCGTTTGATGAAGTGGTCCTGTCCGTGGCCTTCTAGCCCGGCAAGGCCCACGACTTCGCCGGCGCGCAGCTCGAAGTCGATGGGTGCCGAGGCCGGCGCAAGGCGGACGGCCGCTCCCTGAAGGATGGTGTCCCCGGCATCATGCGGTTGCCGCCGGGTCTCGGCGTGGCCGGAGTTTCCGGTCATGTCCGCGATCAGCCGGTTGATGGACAGATCCGACCTCTCCACGGTGGAGACGCTGCGCCCGGACCGCAGGACGGTGACCCGGTCCGAGATCTCCGCGACCTCGTCCATGCGGTGCGAGATGAACAGGATGGCGGTCCCCTCGGCTGCGAGCCGGCGCATCTCGACGAAGAGCCGATCGCGGGAGCTGACATCCAGGGAGGCTGTCGACTCGTCGAGGATGAGAACCTTGGGCTTGCGCACGAGTGCGCGGGCAATGCAGAGGGCCTGCCGCTCGGAGAGCGAGAGCTGCCCGGCCGGAAGATCCAGCGGGATCGCGCCGGCAATGCGCGTCAGGACGTCCTGCGCGATTGATCGCTGCTCGGCGCGGCCCAGCCGGCGACGAAACGTTCCGTGGGACCCGAGCCAGACATTCTCGAGGACCGATTGGCTCCCCGCGGTGAGGACTTCCTGGAACACCGTCGCAATCCCCAGGTCCATGGCCGCTCGGGGCGATCTGCTGGTTACGGGGACGCCGTCCAATGTGACGGTGCCGGAATCCGGGCGGTGGACGCCTCCCATGATCTTGACGAGGGTACTCTTCCCGGACCCGTTTTCGCCCAGGAGCGTGTGGATCTCGCCCGGCCGGAGGCGGAGGTCGCCGTCGATGAGGGCGCGGGTGGCACCGAAGCGCTTGCTCACCCCGGTGAGCACCAGTCCGGATGGTTGGTTGTTCACGGCGGATCTCCTTTGAATGGCCGATAAATGTGTCGCAGGTCATATTCGAAACTAGACGAATCGTACCGCATGCATTTACTCTGATGCCATACGATACGAATCGTTCATTTAGCAGGGAGATTAATCAATGAAGAAGACCTCTTTCCCCCGTTTTACGCCTGTTGGCGCCGCGATTCTGGGGGCCGGCACCCTCGTTCTGACGGGCTGTTCGGCGTCGGCACCAGCGGCCCCGGGCTCCGCCGGAGGGGCCACACCCGGGCCGGCGTCGTCGGCGGCCGCCGGGACCTGCGGGTCGCTGCCGACGGGTACGGCGAACGATCCGAATGGCCTGCTGGCCGGTGTACCCAAGGAGATCGCCGCGGGCTACAACCTCTACCCCTACGAGATCCGGAAGTCGGCATGGGCCGACTACAAGTCGAAGAAGACTGACGGTTTCACGGCCGCGATTGTGGGCATGCCACCTGCCAGCCCGTTCATAGCCTCCATGTCGGAGGCGATCCGCTCGAGCCTCAAGGCCAATGGTGTCAAGATCGTCGGCGACTTCGCCCCGGACGACCCGTCGAACGTGCCCCTGCAGCTCCAGCAGTTCAACGAAGCTCTCTCGCTCAAGCCGGACGTGATCATCTACACCGCCATCGCACCGGAGCCTTCCGTGGACCTGGCCAAGGCAGCCCATGACGCTGGCATCCCGCTGGTCGCCGCCCAGATTCCGATCGATTCCGAATACGCCGTCAGCGTCACGAGGAACACCCCGCTGGCCGTCGCCCAGGTCACCGCCGGGACAGTGGGAGCACTCGGGGGCAAGGGGACCGTCCTGCGCGTCGAGGGCATCCCGGGGATCCCTGCCTCGACCTTCGCGAACCTGGGCATCGATGCTGTCCTGGATAACTGCCCGGAGGTCAAGGTCACCGGGTCGGTCACGGGCTTCTTCCAGCCGGCAAAGGCCCAGGCGGAGGTCCAGAAGTTCCTGGCGACCAACCCTGCCGGGGTTGACGCCGTTCTCCAGGCCGGAACGATGGGCGTAGGCATCCGCAACGCCTTTGAGGAATCAGGCATGGACGTGCCGCCGATCGCGGACGACGGATCGAGCCACGGCTTCTCCTCCTGGGCGCTGGCAAACCCGGACTACCCGTTCTTCGGCACCACGACCCCGTCCGTGCGCACCGGTGAGGCAGTGGTCGACGTGGCGCTGCGCATCCTGAAGGGCGAGGGCCCGAAGATCAACCAGATTGTTGAACCCTCGGTGATCGTCTCCCGGGAGAACCTTGCCAAGGTCGCGGACCGCTCGTGGGACCACAATGATCTGACCGACTTGGCTGGCGCCCCGGAGGATTACCTGCCTACCGATCGCCTCAACGAGTTCTTCGCACACCCCGGCAAATAGGGATGGTGCGATCCTTGAACACGAGCAGTGGGTCCACCGCGCGGTCTGCCGACAACGCGAGCCCCGAAAGCCTGACTCCGAGGCACTGGCTCTACTTCAGCCTGATCACGCTCGTTCTGCTCTCCGATGGTATGGACGTCACGATCGTCGCCCATGTCTTTCCGACGCTCATCAAGAGCTGGGGCGTCTCCGTCGGGGGCGGCATCGCGTTCGTGGTCGCTGTGGGTTTCCTGGCCATGGGCCTTGGTGCCGTTGTCGCCGGCGGCATGGCCGACAGGTGGGGACGCAAGACAGTGCTCATCGGCAGCGTGGTTGTCTTCGGCGGGGCCACCGCCCTGGGCGGAACATCTGGCGACTTCACGGCATTCGCCGGCTGGCGAATCCTGGCCTGCCTGGGGATGGGCGCTGCCATGGCATCAGGGAACGCCCTGCTGGCAGACCTGATTCCCGAACGGCGGCGCGCGGCATTGATCGCGACGGCCTACGCCGGAGTGGGTTTGGGGACAACGTTAGGTGCGGTTCTCGCCGGCGCCTTGATACCCACCTCGGGGTGGCGCCTGCTGCTCGTGGTGGCAGGCTTGATCCCCTTGGCAGTGATCGCTGTGCTTGCCGCCGTCGTTCCCGAATCTCCCGCGTTCCTCTTGGCCAA
Source organism: Arthrobacter sp. Bi26 (assembly GCF_918697925.1). Taxonomy (GTDB): domain Bacteria; phylum Actinomycetota; class Actinomycetes; order Actinomycetales; family Micrococcaceae; genus Arthrobacter. Next base: position 31,028 of record NZ_CAKKMF010000041.1, on the reverse strand, counting down.
GCGCCGGGTGGACGGTGCAGCGTCGACGGACGGACGTGGTGCTGAAACATTTGATCCGGGTTTGAGGGTTCGGCCGTCACTTGCGGGGTCCGCGGTGTCGGTGCGGACCGTCCTGTCCCGTCCACTGGCCCCTAAGACCCTCCTGCTGTGGCTTTTCGGCTTCTTCTCCCTGGGCACCCAATTGCTGATCGCCCAATACATGCCAACCTTGCTGCAGCTGCCCAAACCGGGGCTCGACACCGTGCAGAGCAGCACCATCGTCGGGGTCTATGGATTGGCCAGTGTCGTGGGAGGGGTGGTGCTGGGAGCCATTCTGGCCCGGTTGTCACGCTTCCTGATCATCGGGATTGTCCTCGGATTGGCTGCGGTGATGTCCATCGTGGTTTATCTGCTGCCCGATCCGGGGTTCGGTTCCCTGCTGGTCGTATTGGGGATCGCCGGATTCATTTTGCCGAGCGCCTTCGGCCCCACGCGGAGCGTCCTGGCAGCCATGGCCTACCCGGCCGGCATGCGGGGTGCGGGAATAGGCGTGGCGGAATTCGGCGGACGTTTGGGAGCGGCTGCCGGCGGTGTTGCCGGCGGCACGCTCATCGCCGCCGGAATGGGGCTCTCGGGTCTGTTCCTGGTCCTACTGTTGCCAATCGGCGTGCTTCTTGGTTCCTTGACGGGGCTTCGTGCGCAGTCACGGCGGACCCCGGTGTCTGAACAAGCGGAGGTCGGTCCAACTGGCCCCGCGCCGGCGGAAGGAACCCCCGAACGCGCGGCCGCCATGGACTGATGGCTTCCCTGGTTATGGCTGTCCGTAGCCACGCATCGTCGAGTGCCGGGACGAACGGCGCACCGGTGAGCGATGCATTGCGTCCCTCGGATCATCCCGGCGCCTGATGCCAATGCGGGAACACGCTCATCACCAGGCTCGATGCGGAACCGAATACTTTGTCCCACGGTGGACGTCGAATCGACATCCACCGTGGGACGAAGCGTGCAGTTGTTTGCACCGCGAAACATGGTTACCGGCCCGGAAGCGGGGACGCAGGGCATACGGCCTCAGAAGAACATGCGGCTGCTGCCCCGTACAACACAGGCACACGCCGGAACTGGCTGCCGGCGTGTAAAACAAAGCGAGCGGTGACACGCCGTCGAGTCGCATCGGTCAGGACCGAGCCGTTGGCCCTGAATATTCCCTGGCAATCGATACCAGACGTACCGCCCTGCTCTCCATGCAATGACAAAACGTTCGGCCCTGCAAACTTACTGGGGAGCTTTAACAATGTTTCTTGCACTTCGGCGCCATTGCGACGCCTCGAACCCTTCGTCCCTTTGCTCCTGCGAATCGCGATCAGTGCAACGCTGATTGCCCACGAACTCCAGTTCGCGCCGGCGAAGTTCGCCGCGATTGTAGAGGGCGCGTGAGGACTTCCATTCCCTCTTCTGATCGGTTCGTACGTGACGCTTCTGATGTTCGTCGGCGGGAGCTTCATCGCGTTTGGTTTCCTCACCATGCCGGTGGTAATTCCGCTAGTGGTATGCATGCTCCTCGCGATCTTCATGGTCGAAATCAATAGGGGGTTCGCGCCCGCGGAAGGCGGCGGCATGCAGGTACCTGTTGCGTTGGTCGCGGGGTTGTTCGTTCTCCTGGTGACAGGTCCGGGACCGGTTTCCATCGATCGCCTGTTTGGCTGGGGACGGCGGATTGGCGCGGGAGGCCACCCCGGATACGCAAAGGCTTGCATCGATGAGCTGACCGAGCCGTTCCAGAAACGGAACCGAGGGCCCTTCGCAGGTGGATGTTGCTTCGACCCCCACCTTTGAAGGAGCCTTTGCCCGTGGGTGGGCTTCATCGCGAACACGGGGAATGGCTCGAATGCCCGGGGGGAGGGCAGATGGCGGGCGGGAAACGCCCGTTTTGCAGCTTCCGATTTCATAGTCGGCGAGCCAGTTGTTCACGGCGGCTTCCGGTTGGTCCGCGAAGGGTCGTCTACGAAGCTGTAGCGCGCTGGTGCAGGGAATATCCCAACTATCGACGAGCGCAGCCGCTTCGACAAGCCGCCGTCGTGGCGTCAACCCTCGGTTCGGGTGCCGCGTTGTGTCCGGCACTTTCGGTCACACGCAAAGAAGCCCCTTGGACCAACGAACCAGCCAGCCGGTTCAGTGGTCCAAGGGGCTTTGCAATGCCGGCACGCGGCCGGGCAAGGCTTAGGCGCTGACGCGTCCGCGCAAGAATTCAGAGTCCGGGGAATCGGTGACGGGCAGTCCCGAGGCTTCCAGGCTTGCGCGCAGCTGCTTCATGAAGCGGTCGGGAAGTCTGACTGCTGGCGGGCGCAGGGCGCCGCCGTTGAAGCCGGAGAGCCACTCTTGGTACTTCCACTGGGTGCGGTTGATGGAGCTGGTGCCCGGTGTGGAAGTGGACGATACAGCCATATTGGCGGCCCGGGCCGGCTGGACCTCCCAGTAGCGCTTCATGGCTTCTTCCCACTTGCCGGTGCGCGCCAGTTCGAAGGCCTTGGGGTAGTAGTCGCCCATCCAGTTCGTGTTCGCGGTGCCGGAGAACTGGACGTCCAAGACCGACATGAGGGGGATTATTTCCGCCTCGATGGGGCAGGAGATCACGACTTCATCGCGGAAATGGTGGTACATCTCCATGACTCCGGGGATGCCCGGGTAGCCCTGTTCGGCCTTGATGGCAACGATGCTCGGCATCGCGTCAAGGACGCGGCGCACGAAGTCAACGCTCATGCCTGCAGGGTGGATTCGCTCGAAGCCCCAGGCCGGCAGGGGGAAGAGCATGGTGGCCAGATCGGTTTCGTCGGTGAACCGCTTGGTGTAGTCGAAGACCTCGTCGTAGGAGGTCGGCCAGAACGAAGAGGGGTAGGCCAGCAGCGCTCGGTCGGCGCCGGCCTTGGTAGCCAGGTTTGCCGCGTGGATGTTCTCCTCCAGGGTGCCGAAGATGGCGTGGAAGAAGAGTGCGAAGTCCGGGCCGGCTGCTTCGCGGGCGATGGCCGTGATCCGGGCGTTCTCCTCCGGGGTGACATTGGCTTCGGCGATCAGCAGGGAACCCTTATAGCCACGTTCCTTGAGCAGGAGGATGTCGTGGCGGATCGCATTTTCGTTGATGCCAGAGAAGTCCGGGGTGAAGGATGGGTGCGTCACCGCGACGGTGCCGACGAAGTTCTCCCGGGCCCAGGAGCGGGCTTCGGATTTGGTGTAGTCCACCATGTTGTTCTCCTTTTGTCTGTGAGGGGTCTATTTGCGGCTGGTGACGATGCCGACGGGCAGGACAGTGCCGATGCCCTCGGCACGGGCGCGGTCCACGAGCATCTCGGCAACCACGATGTCCTGCAGGCCGGACCCTGTTGACTTGTAGATCCGGATCCCTTGCTCTGCGTCGATCTTGGTTTCACCGGTCAGGACGTCATTGAGGGTGACGACGAGCGAATCGACATCGACGCCATGTGCCCGGGCCGCAATCATGTCCCCGCTTCCGTGAACAACCTCGTCACGGGCGTCCACCACGACCACCGCGGCGCGGGCGATCAGCTCCGCGGGCAGTTCGCGCTGGGCGGGGGTGGTTGAACCGATCGAGACCACCGCGGCGTTCGGGCCGACCCATTCGGGCAGCAGCGTCGGGGATTCATCGCGAGAGCGTGCAGCGCACAGGATGAGATCCGCGCCTTCTGCGGCCTCCTGGGCCGAGTCGACAGCTCGTGCGGGTGCGCCGAACGCGCCGTCGAACTCGCGTGCAAAGACCTCGCGGTTGGCAGGGGTCGGACTGAACACACGGATGTCGGCGAACTCCAACAGGTGGGAAAAGGCTGTCAGGTGGGAACGCGCCTCAAAGCCGGAACCGATCACACCGACGATCAGCGGCCGCTGCGGCACGATCGTGGAGGTGCCCACCGCAGTGGTCGCGGCGGTGCGCAGGCCGGTGACGCGGTTTCCGTCAACCAGCGCCACCAAATCTGCGGTGTCCTTGTCGAAGAGTGAAATCAAGTAGCTGACGCGCAGGCCGTCCGCGAAGGACCCGGCGATTGACTTTGAGCCGAAAAGTTGGCCGCTGGGCGGTACCGAGGGCATGATCCGCAACCATTTCCGAGGTGTCTGGGCGAAGATCCGGCCCGGGGTTCCGGCCTCGTCGCCGGGGGCCTTGTAGGCGGTGCGGACGGCTTCGATCGCCCCGGCCCAGTCCGAAAGGCTGGCGACGTCGGCGTCGGTGAGAAAGAGCGGAAGGCTGTTTGGTAGCTCGCCATTGGTGCTCACGGGGGCACTCCTTGGATGTCGGGCAGCCGGTCCACAGGCTGCGGGTGTGGGTGGATTTACTAAGTAGACCCAAATAGTATCCGATACGAATCGTATCCTATATAGTCGTGACAGAGAACACGTCTCCAGGAAAGGATCCCAACCATGGCAATCGCAACCGTCAACCCAACCACCGGTTCGACCGAAATGATCATTGAGCCGCACTCGGCCGAGGAAGTCCAGGATCGCATCGCGAAAGCCGCCGAGGCGGCACGCCTGCTGCGCGGCAGTACGTTCGCCCAGCGTACGCAGTGGATGCTCGCCGCGGCGGACATCCTGGAGGACCAGGCCGAGGGCTTGGGCGAGCTAATCACCGTCGAGATGGGCAAGCCGATTGCGCAATCGATCGCCGAGGTGCACAAGTGCGTCAAAGCCATGCGTTTCTACGCCGCGCATGCCGAGGGCTTCCTGGCCGATGCCCCGCTGGCGGACCCGTCGTCGGTCGGTGCTAGCCGAGCGTGGACGCGCTACGAACCGCTGGGCACCGTCCTGGCGGTCATGCCATGGAACTACCCGCTCTGGCAGGTCATCCGCTTTGCCGCCCCGGCGCTCATGGCGGGCAACTCCGGCCTGCTCAAGCATGCATCGAACGTGCCCCAGGCGGCACTTTTCCTCGACACGCTCTTTGAGCGGGCAGGGTTCCCCCTCGGCTCCTTCCGCGCCCTGCTGATCGGCGGCTCCGAGGTGGCCGCCGTCCTGGCCGATGCGAGGGTCAAGGCGGTGACCCTGACGGGTTCCGAGCCGGCGGGGCGCTCCGTAGCCTCCATTGCAGCGGACCATGTGAAGAAGTCTGTGCTGGAACTGGGCGGGTCGGATCCGTTCATTGTCATGCCCTCGGCGGACGTCGCCGCCGCTGCCGCAAGCGCAGTGCGTGCGCGGATCAGCAACAATGGGCAGTCCTGCATTGCCGGCAAGCGCTTCATCGTGCACACCAAGGTCTATGACTCGTTCGCTGCCGAATTTGTGAAGCTGATGTCAGAGCTTTCCATCGGGGACCCGCTGGACGCCGCGACCCAGGTGGGGCCGCTGGCCACCGCGGCCGGACGCGACGAGCTGGCCGGGCTGGTGGAGGACGCCCGAGCCCTGGGTGCCCAGGTGTTGACTGGCGGCACCATTCCCGAGGGCCCCGGCTTCTTCTATGCCCCCACGGTGCTCGCCGGGCTCAGCGAAGGGATGCGGATCATCCAGGAGGAGACCTTCGGGCCCGTCGCGTCTCTATACCGTGCGGCGGACCGCGAGGATGCCCTGCGCATCGCCAACCAGACCACCTTCGGTCTGTCCAGTGCGGTCTGGACCAACGACGCAGAGGAAGAGGAGTGGTTCACGGCCAACCTCGACGCGGGCGCGGTGTTCATCAACGGCATGACCGTCTCGTACCAGGAGCTGCCGTTCGGCGGGATCAAGCGCTCCGGGTTCGGGCGTGAGCTCGCCGCTGACGGCATCCGGGAGTTCTGCAACCTCAAGACTGTTTGGAAGGCCTGAGCGGCAGGGCTCGACGCACGCCGGGAGCCGTTAGCTCTTGTGTGGGCGAGTGATGGGTGTTACCTTTTTTACGAAACGATACGTACTGAACACAAAGGAGTGAGATGGCAAACATCGTCAATGTTGACGTGGTGGTGGTCGGGGGAGGACCCGTGGGGGTCACTGCCCTGGCGTTGCTGGGCCGCGCCGGCCTGAGCGCCGTAGGCGTCGAACGCGAGGTCCAGGCATGGCCCACCGCGCGTGCCGTGCACTTCGATGGCGAGACCTTCCGCACGCTCCAGTCGCTGGGCGTGGCCGAACGCTTTGCCGAGGCCACGTTGCCGATGGCCTCGTTCCACATCGAGAACGAGGAGCGCGAAGTCCTGGTGTCGGTGCCGACCGGTCAGCTCGGCACCCAGGGTTGGCACGATGACCTCACCTTCCACCAGCCGGACATCGAAGTCCTGCTTCAGGAGGTCGTCCATGAGCTTCCCGGTGTCGAGCTCCGCCGCGGCATGACCGTGGTCTCGGTGCGCAATGTCGGGCAGGGCGTCGAGGTCGCCGTGCGTGACGCGGACGGCGACGATTTCCTCATCCGCGCCCGCTGGGCCATCGCGGCGGACGGGGCGCGCTCGCAGAGCCGCCAGGCACTGGGCATCGAGTGCGAGCAGCTGGGCGAGGATGCGCAGTGGCTGGTCGCGGACGGGATCCTTGAAGAAGGTCCAGGCCTGTCTTCCGACATGATCTTCCTGGGCCACCACACGCGGCCCGCCCTGTGGATCCGCCTCCCCGGCCCGCGGGTGCGGATGGAGTTCATGCTGATGCCGGGGGACGATCCCGAGGAAATTGCGACTCCCGCGGGCGTGGAACGGATCAGCCATGGCGTGCTGCCGGCAGACAAGTTCGCTGCGGACCGGCTGGCGATATATACGTTCCGGGGGCGCATCGCGCATCAGTGGCGCGCCGGGAACATCTTCCTGGCCGGGGATGCCGCGCACCAGGCCCCGCCGTTGTTTGGGCAGGGCCTGTGCGCCGGAATGCGCGATGTGGCCAACCTGGTGTGGAAGCTCGATGCCGTCAAGCGCGGTGCCGCTGACGACGGCCTGCTTGACACCTACGAGAGCGAGCGTATGCCGCACGCACGGTTCTGGGTCGAGCAGGCAACCCGCGCCGCCGGCTTCATGCAAACCACGGACGCCGACATTGCCAAGCAGCGTGATGCCTTCATCCGTGCAAACCCCGCGGCATCGGCACCGGTCGCCCCCGCGCTGGGTCCAGGCCTGCACGAAGGCAGCACCGACGAACGCGCCGGCCGGCTCGGCATGCAGCCGATCCTCGCCGACGGGGTGCGCCTGGATGACATGGTGGGAAGCCGTTTCCTGGTGGCAACAACCCGCGAGCTCTATGCCGCGGTCCCCGCCCCGCTGCGGGAACAACTCGAGGAACATACCGACGTCGTGGTCCTGTTCGATCCGGCCAAGGTCGGCCAGATCCTTGCAGCCGCCGGCGCCCAGGCTGTCGTCGTGCGCCCGGACCGCTACATCCTGGGCCTCGGCGACACACCCGAGGCCCTGGAGCGCCTCATCGGCAGCATTCCGCAGGTCGGCCACAACGTGCCGGCACGCATCTAAACCCACATCCGCGTCAAACGGACAGAACACAGGAGACCATCATGGCATTCAGCCCGATCACACACCTGAGGCACTTCGACATCGCGGTGCCCGACTATCAAAAGCAGGTTGAGTTCTACAAGAACCACTGGGGACTCACCGAAATGGAGAACGACGGCGGCGTCACCTACTTCGCCGCCGAGGGCTCCCCGGAGCAGTATTCGGTCCGCGTGCGCGAGGCCGAGGAGAAGCGCCTTGACATGGTCGCGTTCGGCGCTGCGGACAAGGCCTCCGTGGACCAGCTCGCCTCGGACCTCATTGCCAAGGGCGTGAAGCTCATTGGCGAACCCGATGACGTCAAGACCCTCGGCGGGGGATACGGCTTCCGCTTCTTCGACCTGGAGGGACGCACCATCGAGGTCTCGTCAGACGTCGAGGTGCGCAAGCACCGCAAGATCGAGGAACGCGAGGCGATCCCGGTGCGGCTCTCCCACGTGGTGCTCAACTCCCCGGAACCGGAAAAGATGCGCGCCTGGTATGAACAGCATCTGGGCTTCCGTCTCTCCGACACCCTCAACCACCCGCACATGGGCGACCTCTTCTACTTCATGCGCTGCAATGCGCAGCACCACTCCATAGCGATCTCCCGCGGCCCGCATGCCTCGCTGCAACACGCGTCCTTCGAGCTGCGCGGCATCGACGAGTACATGCGCGGCAGCGGCAAGCTGCTGCGGTCCGGGTTCAAGAAAATCTGGGGCCCTGGCCGCCACAAGGCCGGGGACAACACCTTCACCTACTTCCACGATCCCAACGGGAACACCATGGAGTACACCACCGAGCTGGATTCGGTGGATGAGGATACATGGCATCCAAGCATCTTTGACACGCGCGACCCCGAGACCTCCGACCAATGGGGAACCGGAGGCGACATGGACGAATTTATCGCCCGCGAAATGTTCAACGACCGCGACAAGGGCCTGTTTGTCCCGCCACCGGTATAGCGGCAGCAGACAATGACTAATGGAGGATTCATGGAAGAAGCACGCGTGCGCGGATTCATGCTGGGCACCTTCGAGGACGGCGGGGAGCAATTTCCCGGTGTGGTCTTCGGGGACACTGTCGTTGACCTGCGCACAGTGGTGCCGGGAATCGCGCGGATCGGGGATCTGTTCGCCGGCTGGGACGCGCACCTGGATACGCTCGAGTCCGTCGACCCGGCAGCGGCCGGCGCGCGCCCGCTCGAGGGGCTGAAAGTGCTGCCTCCAGTGCAGCCGGTGGGCACCATCATCGCCGCGGGGGCGAACTACCGTGAGCACGTCCTGCAGATGAGCGTGGCCCACAAGCTCGGCAAAGAAGGCGCCGATGCGACGCAACTGGCCGCCGACGCCGCCGCTGAAATCGATGAGCGCGGCCGCTCGGGCGACCCCTACGTCTGGACCGGGATCCCCTCGGCGGTCTGCGGCGCCTACGACGACGTGCAGTTGCCGGATGTCGGCGGCAACGTCGACTGGGAACTGGAACTCGGCGTGGTCATCGGCCGCAGGGCGCACCGAGTCTCGGCCGACGACGCCTTCGACTACGTGGCCGGATACACGATTGTCAACGATGTCACCGCGCGCACGCTCGTCCCGCGCAACGACATCGCGATGATGGGCACCGACTGGTTCCGGGCGAAGAACCAGCCGACGTTCTTCCCCACCGGCCCCTACGTGGTGCCAAGGCGGTTCATCCCGGATCCGGCGAAGCTCCGGATCCGTTTGAGCCTCAACGGTACGCTGATGCAGGATGCTCTGGCAGATGACCTACTTTTCGACATCCCGAGCCTGATCGCCTACGCGTCCTCGATGGCCGTACTGCTGCCCGGGGATGTCCTCATCACCGGCTCGCCGGCGGGGAACGGTTCGCATTGGGGCCGTTTCCTGAGGGACGGCGACGTGATGGAGGCGGAAATCTCTGGTCTCGGTACCCAGCGTTCAACGGTCCGCGGGCCCAGCGGGCAGTTGCCTCCCTGGTATGTTGACCGCCCGGTCGCCGTCGCCGCGGCCGGCGGGGCCTCCTCATGAGCCTGCGCCAAAGCCACTTCGTGCCGCCGGTTTCCTATCTGCTGGCGGACCAGCTGGGATTCCTGCGCTCAGTGGATGTGGTGCCAAGCCGAACCACCTCGAGCGCGGAGCAGTTGCGTGCCCTGCTCGCCGCGGAACAGGACATGGTGGTCACAGCAATTGACAACCTGTTCGAATGGACCCGGGCTGGGGCCGACCTGCGCCTGGTGGCCCAAGTCGAGGCGACCACGCCGCTGGGCATCCATGCAGGCGGTGACGTGGAATCCATCGCGGACCTGGCCGGTTGCCGGTTCGCGGTGGACGCGCCCGACAACGGTTTCGCGCTGATCGCCAAACGCCTGTTGCGGGACGCCGGCGTCGAGGTCGACTACGTGCTGGTGGGTGGCGTGCGTGAACGCCTGGAGGCGCTGGTCGAGGGGCGCGTGGACGTGACCCTGCTCGGGCCCCCCTTCGACAAGCATGCTGAGCGGGCCGGGTTCCGGGCCCTTGCAGATGTCAACGCCCTGCTGCCCGGACTGCCGGGCCAGGGCTTGGTGGCCCGCGCCGATCTTCTTGGTTCCGCGGAGCTGGAAGACTACCTGCGAGCACTGGTGCGGGGGGTGGAGGCCGGAGCGTCGATGGCCGAGGCGCAGGGCATCGAGTTCCTTGAACGGCGCGGTTACCAAGCGGCGGCCGCGACGGCCTGGGGCACACGCGCCTGCACGCTCACCGTTGATCACCACGGCCTGGAGCTACTGACGGAGATTCGTCGAAGCCTGGGCATGCTTCCGCCCGACATCGGCCTGGAGGAACTCTGCGACGCGGGACCTCTCCTGAGGGCCACTAGGTCCGCCACTATCGGTAGCTGAGCTTCACCCCCACGTAGTTGCCTATTGCAACTCCACTAACGCAATACGATACTGTACGTATCGTATTATTCATTCAAAGGAGCACCATGAAACTGGGACGTATAGCAGTGCCCACGCCCGACGGCGAACAGATTCGACTCGTCGCAGCCCAGCCAGACCAGGGCCGGGTCATTGATCTCGCCCGCGCTTATGCCCTGACGCTTCAGCGCAAGGCGGCCGATCCTGACCGGGCTCGGGCGCTCGCCCTGGCCATTCTCCCCGGGAGCCTGGCTGCAGGAATCGGCGGAGGTGCGATCTTCATGGATGCGGCCCACGAGGCGCTTGCTGCTGCTGATGATGCTTCGTACGGCATCGACGAGGTCTCATGGCGCGCGGCTGTCGACTCCCCGGTCATACGCGACGGGCTGACGTTCGAGAAGCACATCCAGAACTTCCACCGCATTGTTGCCAAGGCCCAGCCGGCACGCTCGATCTACGATCGTCCGGGCTATTTCAAGGGCACCACTGCCATGTCCTACGGACACAACCAGGAGCTGCCCTATCCCGACTTCACCGAGGCCCTGGACTGGGAACTTGAGGTCGGGTACGTGGTAGGCAAGTCCGGCAGCGACCTGACCCCGGACACGGCGCTGGACCACCTCTTTGGCATCACCATCTTCAACGACTTCAGCGCACGCGATATCCAGGGCGCCGAAATGGCCATCGGCATGGGCCCGCAAAAGTGCAAGGACTTCGGCTACGGCATCGGCCCCTGGGTCACCACGATGGATGAAATCACGTCGATCGAGGGGTTGCGCGGCCAAGTCCGTGTCAACGGGGAAGTCCTCTCCGACACCAAGGTCGAGGACTTCGTCTACACCCCCGCAGAACTGCTGGCCTACGTCTCCATCTCCGACCGCCTGCAGCCCGGGGACATCATCGGTTCCGGCACAATGGGCTTCGGCGCCGGCGTCGAAATCGGGAAGTTTCTGAACCCCGGCGACGTCATCGAGTTGGAATTGGAAGGCGTGGGCACTTTGCGCACGCCGATTTCGACCGAACGCCACAAGGCCCCCTGGTGGCCCGAGCCCCGCACCTACCCGCACGAAGAATGGGTGGCGTGATGACCCGGCCCCCAGTTCGCCGCATCGTCACCGGACACGACGACCAGGGACGCGCCATCATCCTCTCGGACGGGGCCGCACCCAACCACTGGTCCTCGGACATGATCCCTGGATTCGGTGCCACTGTGCCCTGGCTGACCCAAGCTGGGATAATCGACCACGTTAGTGACTCGGATCCGGCAAGCGCCGATGCGGAAATCCCCAGCTTCCCGGCCCCGGGCCAGACGATCATGCGCATCGCCGACTTTCCGCCGGACTCCGCGTATCCGGACGAGGCGGGTTCGGTGATCTTCAGCGAGCTCGACGGACACGACGAAGCCGAAGCGGGAGCCGAGCACAGCGGCTCCAGGCACTTCTGGTTCCACCGCACCGACTCCCTGGACTACGCCGTCGTCCTTGAAGGTGAAATCACCCTGCTGGTCGATGAAGGTGAGGCGACCATGCGCGCCGGCGACGTGGCAGTGCAACGTGCCACCAGCCACGCGTGGTCCAACCGCACGGAGACAACGGCCCGCGTCCTTTTCGTGCTGATCGGGACCGAGCCCCTCACAGCGGCCCAGATTGCCGAGCGGCGCAAGGAAGCCTCGCAGACGCTGGAGAGGGCATGATCACCGACGCCCAGGCTGCAGACGGGGAGGTGATCTGGGAACCTGACCTCGAACACAGCGCCGAGACCGGCGTCGCCCGTTTCGCCGCCTTCCTGGGCGGCCAGGGCATCGAGATCGGTGCTGGCTATGAGGAGCTGTGGCATTGGTCGGTTGATGAGCCCGAACAGTTCTGGGAACTCTTTGCCCGGTTTGCGGGAGTCGAGTTCGGCGGGGCGGCAGGGCCGGTCTGCACCACTGACCCCATGCCGCACACGCGGTGGTTTCCGGGACGCACCCTTAATTTCGCCCGGCACCTGCTGCAGGGCCACGAGGGGACCGCACTTATCGGCATCGCCGAGGACGGGACACGCGAGGAGGTCACCTGGGATGCGCTGAGGCGCGAGGTGGCCTCCCTCGCCGCGCACCTTCGTGCCCGCGGTGTGAGCCACGGGGACCGGGTCGTCGGAATCCTTCCGAATGTCGCTGAGGCCGTCGTCGGGCTGCTCGCCGCTGCCTCGATCGGCGCGATCTGGTCCGTCTGCGCCCCGGAGTTCGGCCCCGGCGCGATCGTTTCAAGGTTCGCCCAGCTCGGTCCAAAGGTCGTCATCGCCGCGCCCGGCTACCGGCTCGGCGGGAAGGACCGGGACCGACAGGCGGAGCTGGGGGAGATCTTCGCCCAACTCCCCACCCTCGAGCACATCATCTGGGTGGGGCGGCACACGTCCGTCCCGAGTATCCCAACCCGGGTTCCCGCCGTGGACTGGGCACAGGCCGTGGCCGAACCGGCGGAGCTCGCCTTCGAAGACGTCGAGTTCAGCCACCCCCTGTGGGTCCTGTTCTCCTCCGGGACAACAGGCATTCCCAAGGGCATCGTGCATGGCCACGGCGGGGCGCTGCTTGAGGAAATGAAAATGCTCCTCATCCACTCCGACCTGCGGCCCGGGGACCGCTACCTCAATGTGGCCTCGACGAGCTGGGTGCTGTGGAACGCACTCGTCTCCGCACTGGGCGTGGGGGCGACGGCGGTGCTCGTCGACGGAAACCCCACCTTCCCGTCGATCGACCGGGTGTGGCAAATTGCCGCGGCCGAGCAGGTCGCGGTCCTCGGTGTGGGTGCGGGATTTGTCCATTCCTGCTCGAAGGCCTCCCTGGTGCCGATGCGCGACCACGACCTGGGTGCCCTGAAATCCCTTCAGGTCACCGGATCGCCGCTCTCGGCCGACGGCTACCGCTGGGTCTACGGCAATGTGGGTGACATCTGGTTGAGTTCGATGAGCGGTGGAACCGACATCGCCTCTATCTTCGTAGGAGGATCCCCGACACTGCCGGTCCGTGTCGGCTACATCCAGGCTCCGGCCCTCGGAGTGCGCGTGGAGTCGTGGGATGAAGCCGGCAATCCCACGACGGGCAAGGGTGAACTGGTGGTAACCAAGTCAATGCCCTCGATGCCGCTGAGCTTCTGGGGGGATGACGGCAGCCGTTACCACGAGAGCTACTTCGGCATGTATCCGGGGGTGTGGCGGCACGGGGACTACATCGAGTTCACGCACTGGGGCATCCTCATCCACGGCCGTTCCGACTCGACCCTCAACCGCAACGGGCTCCGGCTCGGTTCGGCAGATATCTACGCGGTGGTTGAATCGCTGCCGGAAGTCGCCGAGGCACTGGTTGTCGGCGCGGAGCTGGGCACTGACTACTACATGCCGCTGTTCGTCCACCTGGCCGGAGGCACCAAGCCGGGCGTGGCCCAAGAGGCGATCACCAGATCCATCCGTGAGAACCTGTCGGTCCGATACCTGCCAGACGAGATTGTCTTCATGCCTGGAATTCCGCATACCCGCACCGGAAAGAAGCTGGAGGTTCCGGTCAAGCGGCTTCTGCAAGGGGCGCGCCTGGAAACGGTCGCGGATCTAGGGTCGGTGGATGATCCCGTGCTGTTGGAAGAATATGCCCGGTTTGCCCTTGAACGGCAGACGACCTCACCCTAAGTGGCACCGCTACCGGCTTCCGACAGGTTCAGGCCGCCGTAATGGGCGATGGGCGCCGGGAAGTATCGAGGATAGAACATCAGACGACTCCACGGATCGCTGAATACGGCTCACCCCTCAAAGGAGAGACATTGGGAACCACGCCACTAGCAACACCTGCCAGTCAAGAAACGGCCGACGCCATCGGGCACAGCATCTCTCTGATCCGGGGCGAGGTTGGAGAGACGGCAGACCGCATCAATGAACAGGAACTTGCTCTCCTGGCCGCCCATCTCACCACCGTTAACCGGGTGTTTGTCGCCGGGGCAGGCCGCAGCGGCCTGGTTCTCAGGATGGCCGCCATGCGGCTGATGCATCTTGGCCTCACGGTCCACATCGCAGGGGACACCACCACTCCTGCGATCCGCGCAGAGGATCTGCTGGTGGTGGCCTCTGGATCCGGAACGACCTCAAGCGTGGTGAAGGCGGCAGAAACTGCGGCAAAGGCCGGTGCAAAGGTGGCCGCGTTCACTGCCAACATAGATTCCCCACTAGCTGCAGTAACCGACATGCTCGTGGTTATCCCGGCCCCGCAGAAAACCGACCACCAATTGGATGCTTCCCGGCAATATTCCGGAAGCCTCTTCGAACAGGTGCTTTTCCTCGCCACCGAAGCGGTGTTCCAAGCCCTCTGGGAGGAATCCAGCATTTCTGCCCAGCAGCTCTGGACCCGGCACGCCAATCTCGAATAGTAGAACCCAGAATGGCGACGACGACGGCGGCGGCGACCGACGCAGCGGAAAACACTAAGCAACCACTCACCCCTAAATTCCTTCAACCTAACAATTCCTAAAGAAAGAGCCGATCATGAAACTCCAAGTTGCAATGGACCTCCTCACCGTCGAAGACGCCCTCGAATTGGCCGCCAAGGTAGCCGAGTACGTGGACATCATCGAACTCGGAACACCCCTGATAAAGGCTGCAGGTCTCTCCGCTGTCACCGCCATCAAAAATGCCCACCCCGACAAAATCGTTTTCGCTGACATGAAAACAATGGACGCCGGAGAATTGGAGGCCGACATCGCCTTCAAAGCCGGCGCCGATCTGGTATCTGTCTTGGGCAGTGCAGACGACTCGACCATCGCCGGCGCCGTGAAAGCCGCCCGGGCACACGGCAAAGGCATCGTTGTTGACCTCATTGGGGTACCCAATAAAGTCTCCCGCGCCAAGGAAGCTCGTGCCCTTGGCGCCAAGTTCGTGGAATTCCACGCTGGCCTTGATGAGCAGGCACAGCCCGGCTATGACCTTAACGGGCTCCTGGCCGCCGGCGAAGAAGCGCGCGTCCCCTTCTCAGTAGCCGGAGGAGTGAACCTCTCGACGATCAACGCTGTCCAGCAGGCAGGGGCGGACGTGGCCGTAGCGGGCGGCTCAATCTACGGAGCCGCGGATCCCAGCCTGGCCGCCAAAGAACTGAAGGCCGCCATCATCTGACGTTTCTCTTCCATGACCTGCGGCGGCCCGCCCGTGCAAAACGTGCGGCCGCCGCATCCAGTCCACTCACAAGGAACCGGACCGATAGAAAGCGGGTATGCGATGAATGCTGGAGCCACGCTTCAGCCTCGGCCCACCCATCAGCCCATCCATCAATGGGAATACCTGAGCCTAGGCGACAGCGTAAAGGTGTGTCTGGAGGATCTCCAGTACGCCGGATGGGCAGAGGCGGTCGGAGACCGGGGGCATCTGATTTGGGTGATTGAGAACGGTACGGCTGACCGCCGACTGTTCCTGCGCGGGGATGGCGTCACACTATGTCCGATCTGACGTTGCTTCCCAACCCGACTCCGACCAGGTCCGCGGTACACGGTCAAAGCCCTTCCCTCCTGGCGTATTCGGAAGAGCGGCGCGAGGTGTCCACTGCTAACCCAAATCTTGTCGAGCAGTTACTGAACGAGGCTGAGTCGTCGCTCATCGAAGTGGCTCTGAACCGCCGGCCCGCCGGCATTTTGGTCACCCGCCATCACTCAGGCCGGTACGTCCTAGAGCTCAGTGAAGAAGTGCCGTTCGGGGAATCTCGGGAGCGGTCCGCCTGGTAAGAGCGCGTACCTGCTTCCGGAACCACGTGGTCGTTAGCCATGCATCCGTTCGAGAGCCAGCACGCAACGCAGCCTGAACCTAGGAGTAGTAGTTCAGCCGTGCTTCAATCCGTTGCCATGCCGTCCGGCCGAGGGCTTAATCCGCTTTGGGATCCGTGGGATCGCCGTTTGAACCGGATTGCCGTCCTCGCTGGTGCTCTTTGGAGTCACCGGTGACCTTGCCCCTAGGAGCTCATGCCGGCGGTGTCTGACCTGGCGAACCCCTTTGGCAGCGCATGGGGGTCCTGTGCAGGAAAACTAAGGCCTTAGGTGAAGCTGTGCCGCCGCCAGGATGCCGAAGGCGCAATGGAGCAAGGACGAGCGTTTCATGAGACTTTGGCCCTTGCGGGGGGTAATCCCCGTATGGCTCAGACGCTTACACGCAGTCTTCTTGAGACCGCGAGGGCCTACCACGTTGGGCCCGGAATGCGCCCCTATTTGTGCAGCAGTACTGAAATTACCGAGCATGCTATTTTGCTGCCGTCTCTGCGGGGACAGCGGCGGAGCTAGGCAAGCAATGCGTTGGCACTTGCAGTCCATTCGGCGTGCGGTCGTTGTGCAGTTCGCCTGGATTGTGATGCCAATATCTGCTGGACAAATGGGCTCCATTTGTCTGCAAGGCCCTCACATATGACGCACACGTTGTAGGGACTGGGCTTCTCATGCCTCAACATTTAGAATCGTGGCCACTGCTTCTAGCCGGGTCGAAGCGTGACGCCGTTCAGCTCTGGAGCTGTGCTGCTTTGAGTGTGTTGCGGAGGAGTTCGGCGATGGTCATCGGACCTACCCCGCCGGGGACTGGGGTGATTTTTGACGCGACCGTGCTGGCTGCGCTGAAGTCGACGTCACCGGTGAGTCCGTCCTCGGTGCGGTGGATGCCGACGTCGATGACGACGGCCCCGGCGGAAATGTGTTCGGCGCCGATCAGGTGGAGAACACCGGCTGCAGCTATCACCACCTGCGCCTGGAGCGTGGCGGCAGCCAAGTCCTTAGTCTTCGAGTGCGCTACGGTCACCGTGGCGTTCTTCTGCAGGAGGAGTTGTGCCAGCGGTTTGCCGACGAGGTCTGAGCGTCCGATGACCACCACATTGGCGCCCTGCAGCTGGACCCCCTCATTCTCTAAGAGAGAGATCACTCCGAGCGGAGTGCAGGGCCGCAGTCCCTCAACGTTTCGGGCTAGCCGGCCGGCACTAATAGTAGTAAGACCGTCGACGTCCTTTTCCCAGGGGATCCGGTCAATCAACGCTGTTGCGTCCAAGTGGGCGGGCAGCGGAAGCTGCAGCAAAATGCCCGACACTGCAGGGTTGGCTGCCAGTTCATCGAGTGCGTGAGCTACCTGTTCCTGGGTAGCGTCTTTGGGGAGGCGGCGGTGGTGGTCCTCAATTCCTGCCTGCTTGGATAGTCGGCGCTTGCTGTCGGCATAGACCTCGGATGCCGGGTTGTCACCAACAAGCACGGTCGCAAGGCCGATGGGCCGGCCGGTGGACTGTTTGAATTGCTCGACGTCGGTTCGGAGTTGTTCCCGGAGCCTCGTGGCGAGTGCTTTTCCGTCGATGATGTGGGCTGCCATGTCAGAAGACGATCGTTGTGTTGCCGTCGCGCATGACCCTGTCTTGGCAGTGCCAGGTAACGGCCCGGGAGAGCACGCTTCGTTCGACGTCGGCTCCGGAGCGCATGAGCTCCGCGGTGGATTCACGGTGGGTGACGCGGATGACGTCCTGTTCGATAATCGGGCCCTCGTCCAGGTCCTTGGTCACGTAGTGAGCTGTGGCTCCGATGAGTTTGACGCCGCGGTCCTTGGCTTTCTGGTACGGGCCGGCGCCGATGAAGGCGGGCAGGAAGGAATGGTGGATGTTGATCACCGGTACCTGGACATCGTCGAGGAACTCAGCGGAGATGATCTGCATGTACCGTGCCAGGACCACGAGGTCGACGTTTCCGTTCAGGAGTTCCAGGTGCCTGCGTTCGGCGTCCTTCTTGTCCCCCGTCACGGGGACGTAGAAGTAGGGGATGTCGAACGGGCGCACCTGGTCGGCCAGGCCGGGGTGGTTGGAGATGACCATGACGACATCCATCGGGATCTCTCCGCGCCGGTGCCGCCACAAAAGGTCCAACAGACAGTGGTCGGTCTTCGAGGCGAAGATCGCGACCCGCTTGCGCTTGGAAGCATCCGTCAGTTTCCAGTCCATCTGAAGCGATTCGGCAAGCTTCGCCTGAATATCGGCCTCAAGGACCTCTCGCTTGGCGGCGAAACCGGGAAGGTGGAACACGGTCCGCTGGTAAAGGGTCCCGTTTTCGGCGCCGGTTGTGAACTGGTCCAGGGACACAATGTTTGCCCCGTGCTCTCCCAACAGCTGCGTCAGCTGGGCGACAATGCCCGGCTTATCAGGGCAGCTGACAGTGAGTCGGCCGATTTCAGCGGTGCCACTAGCCGTAACGGGCTTGGCCGGAAGGGTGGTGCTAGACGGTTGCAAGAAGATCACCTCGTGAAAACGATAGGTTGAGTAATGGGTTCGCCGGACCAGGGAAACTCCTGGTCCGGCGGGCGCGCATGGTTTAGCGGCGGTCGCTGAGCGCCGAAGACGCGCCGGCGACTAGGTCGATTCCCTTTGGTTCCCTAATAAAGGCTGCGCCGATGTACGAGGCAATGCAGAGAATCATGATGTAGGCGGCGATGGAAAGCGAGCTTTGCGTGGCTCCGAGGAGCCACTCTGCTGCAAGGGGGGCGAAGGCCCCGCCAAGGATAGCGCCGATGGCGTATGCGATCGATATTCCCGAATAGCGAATCTCTGCCGGGAACATCTCAGCGAACAGGGCCGATAGTGGCCCGTAAGTCAGACCATTTCCGATGGTCAACCCCACCAGAGCCAGAAGGTAGAGCCACACGTTCGCGGCATCTATCAGCAGGAACAGCGGGACCATCCAGACGAACATCAAGATATAGCCGACCTTGACGGTCTTGATGCGTCCCCACCGGTCGGAAAGATGGCCGCCTACCATCGTGAAGACAAGCCAGCTCATGCCGGCGAGCGTGGAAGCCAAGAGTATTCCTGGCCTGTCCATCTTGTGAACCCGGATGGCGTAGGAGGAGAGGAAAGCAATCAGCAGGTAGCCGGCGGCGTTGCTGCCGATGAAGACCAGCGCTGCCAAGACGATCGCTTTGGGATTCCGTTTGATGAGTTCGCGCAGCGGAGATGCAGTCTCCCGTTTTTTGGCCGCCATTTCCTGGAATACGGGACTCTCGGAGACCGCGCGGCGGATGAAGTAACCGACAATAATCATCACGACGGAGAAAAGGAACGGTATCCGCCATCCCCAGGTCAGGAATTGTTCCGGGGTAGTTACGGACGTCATGATGAAGACGACCAACGTTGCCAAAATCATGCCGGCCGGAACGCCGATCTGTGGGTAGGAACCGAAGATTCCTCGCTTGCCAACAGGTGCGTGCTCGACAGCCATCAATGCGGCACCGCCCCATTCGCCACCCGCGGAGATGCCCTGAATGATGCGCAGGAGCACCAGGAGCAGCGGAGCAGTGATTCCGATCTGGGCATGCGTGGGCAGTATGCCAATAAGGGTTGTTGCAGCGCCCATCAGGATCAGTGTGGCGACCAGGACTTTTTTGCGTCCGAACTGATCGCCGAAGTGCCCGGCGATGACGGCGCCCAGTGGTCGGAATAGGAAGCTGATGCCCAGAGATGCCCAGGACACCATCTGGGCAAGGACGGACCCTTGACCCAGGGGCGCGAAGTACAGCTGAGCAAAGACGAGTCCGGCTGCTTGGGCGTAGATGAAGAAGTCGTACCACTCGATAGTGGTGCCGATCATCGTGCCGGTAAGTACACGCCTGTCTTCAGCCGTCATTTTCTCTCTTGCCCCGGCGGGGGCCATGACTGACATATTCGCGCTACTTGGCGCTGGGCAGAGAGGTCCCGGAGCCGACGAGTGCCAGCTCCGTGCGCCGATTGTCCTGCTTGAAAGGATAGGCATGAACGGTGGCCCGGATCTTCTTCTGGCGATGTCCCGGGTCACCCCACAGGACTTCTACCTCAGTGCCGGGTTCCGTGTAGGCCAAGTCGAGCACCCCGTGGGAGAGAACCTTGCGGAAGTAGTAGCTGTAACCGCGCGAGGTTGTTGAGCCGATAATGGTTTCCCCTTCCAGCACCGTGCTGGTGTACATCGCGAACCACTGGCCGCGCGGCCAATCCATGAAATCGTACGGTTCGCCGTCCTGGAAGAAGGAGTCGTAGACGTCCTTGACGTCCTCTTCATTCCAAACGAGCGTGACAATCCCGCGCTTGGGGTCGGCCGTCTCCCTCTCCAGAGCTGCCCGACCGTAGAAATCGTGATCGAACTTGACGTTTCTGGTCCATCCCAGTTCGACAGGACTACGGAACCATGCGCTGGGATCCTCGCCGTCAAAGCTTCCTTTGACCTTCATGCACCGCTCGAAGCTCTGGTACCACTCCGGGCTGCCGTCGTCTGTCACCTCGACGTTGTACTGCTCGTAGTATTCCCGTTCAGTTTCGCCGGTAATGGCGGGGAGGTAGTCATGGGTGACGGTGGGGAAGCCGGCCTCCAGGTGGTTGACCATGGCTGTTCGGGCACCCATGCGGCGGATGTTGAACGCCTTCCCGGCTTCGAGCACTGCGGCCCGGATGACTTCGGCGATCGATCCGGGACCCTGCAGCTCGAATCCGATTTCGCCGGCCATTCCTTGGCGGAGAAGGCGAACCTGATGTCCGGCAATTGTGGCTTTCCGGAAATGCATGAACTTGATGTCCCGCAGCGACTCGAAGGTCAGGAGTTCGAGGAGTTCAAGGGACTTCGGTCCCGAAACCTGGAACTTGAACTCGCTGATTTTCAGGGACAAGTCGGCCTTGTAAGCACCCTTCTTGAAGTTGTATTCAAGCCAGGTGCTGACCGGCCCGCGTGCATTGAACAGGAAGTCATCCTCTGCCCAACGGGCCAGGATGCCTTCCCCGATGACCTTGCCGTCAAGATTGCAGAAGATGGCGTGCTTGGCTTGTCCGATGGCGAATTTGGCGAAGCTGTTGACGGCGAAGTCTGAAAACAGCTGCAGTGCATCTGGGCCTGTGACGCGCAATTCGTCCAAATAGGACCAGTCTCCGAGGTAGACGTCCTCCTTCCACGACATGTTCTCGTCCTGCCAGCCCGAGTACTCGAGCCTGCCCCACGATGCGGCAATGTCGAGTCCGGCACGCATGGTCTGAATGTTTGATCTCACGGTTTCTCCTTTGAAGCGGGTCTCGGCACCGGCGACGCTTAGGTGCCCTTGCAAAACACGTTAAAGGGCCGGAGTTTCTTTGAAAAACGGAAAATAGTTGAGGTATTCAGCACTAAAAGTTCGGTATCAGCGGGGCTGTTCGTATGCATCCCAACGCCCAAGCGGATCATGAGAGTCCGGCGCAGTTTCCTTTCCTTCACTGCACTTGCGGTTTCCCTCTCAAAAACCAACTAGCATTTGGGTATGCCGTCGTTCAACCTAATCCAATTGCAGTATTTTTGTTCGGTGGCCGAGACCGGGTCCTTCGCCGGGGCAAGCATCCGCGAAAACGTTTCGGCTACTGCCATCGCCGCTTCCATCTCACAGCTGGAGCGGGGCATGAAGACTCAGTTGTGCGTGCGGCGCCGGGCCCATGGGGTGGACCTCACTCCCAGCGGGCGACTTCTGCTGAACGAAGCGAGAGCTCTTCTGCGGGCAGCCGAGGAGGTTGACCTGACAGTGGCCGGTCAAGGCGAAGAGCTTGTGGGCCCCATTACAGTGGGTTGCTACCCGACGTTTGCTCCCACTCTTATCCCTGCGCTCATCGACGAATTCGCGGCTCTACATCCGCGCGTGGACGTCGACTTCCGGATCGCACCTCAAGGTGCTCTGATGGAGCTCCTCGGCGAGGGGCGGATAGACCTGATCCTGGTCTACGATCTGAATCTGCCATTGGACCTCCAAGGAGTTGTCCTTTATGAAACGCCTGTCCACATCATTGTGGGAGCCCGACATCGGCTGGCGGGAAGAGGATCCGTGGCACTTGCAGAGTTGAGAGATGACCCATACGTATTCTTCGACTCCCCGCCGGCGAGCAACCACGCGATGGAGATCTTCAAGGACTTCGGCATCAGACCCAACATCCGGTACCGCAGCGAACAGTATGAGTTGACTCGTGCCTTGGTCGCCAGGAACCTCGGTTACTGCATGATGATTCACCGCTCGCGCTCCAAGACGAGCTACGAGGGTCTGGCACTCGCAACTTTGGAGCTTGAACCGGCAATGCCGCTCGAACGCGTACAGGTTGCCTGGCTCCGCCGAACGCCGCTGACGACCAGGGCTGCTGCATTTACCGAGTTTGCCCGCGATTCTGTCGGTAAGGAGCAACAACGCTGGTTCGACTCAGTCCGGGGTGTGGGCGACAGAGGTTGAAATTAGCACGGTGCCGTATTTCTGTTGCGGTTACGGCTACGGCTACGGACCCGGCGCCAGCCAGGTGTCACCGAGAACGAACAGGATCCGCTTGAGGCAAGCTGAGAGCGTCACCCAGCGTTTTGACAGCGGTGAAGTCGTTAAACGAGAAGAGGTGGATTCCGTAGAACTGTGCTCCTGCGGCTTGGGAGTTGGTCGCCACCGATGAGATGAACGGCAGGGGATCAAATCGCGTGGAGGACAGAAGTCCCTGCGCCATGTTTGGCCGCCAGCCGGATCAGACGAATCCTACTGACGGGCCCATGCGTACCGAGCGATACCGGGGGAGTGACACCCTCCGAGCTCAATCGTCTGCAATACTCAAACCACAGCCGGAACATCAAAGCACATTTGAGTCACGAGCATTTGCGCATGCAACTGCTTCACCTTCAGCGAGGCCAGGTCTTTCCGCTCACGGGATGGCCTCGCGGACCGGCACCACGCTGACGCCCAGGTCCTCGGTGATCTTGGCCAGCACCAGCCGGTAGCCGGGGGAGTAGCTCCCGTCCACGATCCGGGTCTTGACGGCCGCGTAGGCCTGCTCGGATTTGCTGGCGGTGTGCGTCGCGGTCTGCGTGGCCGTGAACGTGGCGGTAGGAGAGCCCACGGCGGCGGTGTCATTCATTGGCTTTGCCGGCTTCCCAGTTCTCGTAGCGGGCCCGCCAGTCAGCGTTCAGCGGATAGAGTCCGTCCACGCTGTGGCCCTGCTGCACCATCTCGGTGATGAACGTTTCCTCGCGTTCCTGGGCGATGGAGTCGTCGGCGAGTTCCGCGGCCAGCGCCGGCGGGATCACCAGGATGCCGTCCGCGTCGGCGACGATGATGTCCCCGGGCTGCACGGTGGTGCCGCCGCAGGCGATGGTGATGTCCGTGTCCCACGGGATGTGCCGGCGTCCCAGCACGGCGGGGTGCGGGTTGGCGTAGTAGGTGGGCATGTCCATCGCGGCGACGGCGGAGAAGTCGCGGACGCCGCCGTCGGTGATGATGGCCGCGGCGCCGCGGACCTGGGCGCGCAGGGCCAGGATGTCGCCGATGGTGCCGGTGCCCTTCTCGCCGCGGGCCTCCATCACCAGGATCTCGCCCTCGTTGACGGAGTCGATGGCCTTCTTCTGGGCATTGAAGCCGCCGCCATGGGTCTTGAAGAGGTCCTCGCGGTTGGGGACGTAGCGCAGGGTCCGGGCCAGGCCCACGATCCGCCTTTCCGGCCGGGTGGAGGTCAGGCCGTCGATGCTGACGTTGTTCAGGCCGCGCTTGCGCAGCTGGGAGGACAGGGTGGCCGGCAGACGCTCTCCAGCCTCGCCTTCAGCGCCAGGGACAGGACCGGACCGACGGCCGCGGTGCCGGCCGCTTCCCGCGAGCCGTATGCCTCCTCCCGAGGCAGATCATCGGTCTTGGGCCGGGCGCCAAAGTCCGCGAACGGCGTTGTGCCTTCCTCCACGCGAGTGACCAAGCCGCCGGTTGTCCAGGCAGCGCCGGTGAGTCCGCCGGCGCTGCCTTCAACCTCGACGACGTCGCCCGGCTATCGCTGAATCGCCGTCGTGCATCAACCCTTTGGTCTTCATTTTTCTGGCACCTGGCGGTCGCTATCAGGGTTCAATGGCGTCCAGGACCTCGACTGCATATTGGATGACAGCCAGTGACCGGGCAGTTTGCGCCGTTTCTTTTGGCCAGACCGCAACAACAGAGGTCTGTCCGGCGCGGGGGCGAAGGTGCCTGGTCACGAGTCCCTTGCCCTCGCTGGAAACCGGGATCTGGTTGGGCCGCGACATCAAGAGACTATAGCCGAGCCCCCGCCCGACCATTGCCCGGACAAGATCGATTTGCGGGACTACTGCACCCACACTTGGCTTGAGTCCACGCTGAGCGAACATCAACTGTGTATATTCCGTGCTGGGGGCCGTGTTAAGCATGATGAGTGGCTTGGCCGACAGATCCGCGAGATCCACGTCGTCTTCTTCAGCAAGTGGATCGTTGGCCCCCAGAACGGCCATGACTTCGGTCTTGTAGATGACCCTGCGCTCCACGTCCGCTGGCAAGCCAATGTCATAGACGATGGCCGTGTCCAGTGTTCCATCTTCAAGCGCCGGCAGCAGGTCTGAGTGGTCCCCTACCGTGATGCTGATTTCGATCTTGGGGTGCAGGTTGGCCATGCCTTCAAGCACGGCGGGCAGGACGTTGCTTGCCAGGCCCGTATAGCAACCCAACGACACCGGCCCCTTCAGCTCGCCGCGCAACTCACCCAATCCGTCTGCCAGTGCACTGGCCTCGCGAAGCAGTTCTTTGGCCCGCTTCGCGAAGTGGCGCCCTGTCGGCGTCAGGTGCATGCCCCGGGCCTTCCTCCGGATGCACAGTTGTTCCCCCAACGCTGCCTCAAGCTCGCTGATGGCGTGCGAGAGCGCGGATTCGGAGATGTGGAGCTGTAGCGCCGCGGATCCCAGGGTGGTGTGTTCCGGCAGCGCGGCGAAGAGTTCGAGCTGACGAAAGGTGAATTTAGGCACGAAAATCTCTTCTCCTAAAGAATCGAAATACTTCCACTAATATTCACAGTTTACTAGAAGAAGGTTGGCTGTGACACTGATTACACAACGACGTGCCAGGAGGAGTAGGACCACAATGACGACACAAGCCACACAGTGCCCCTTCCACGGGAACTCGGAGACCCGAAGCGTTGACGCGGAATCGGTGCGCGGCAGCAGCGATCAATCTCGCACCACCGCTTCGCACGACGCCGCCGACTACCCCGTGGCTGACTGGGTTGACGTGGCTGAACTTGCATCGGATCCCTACCCGACCTATGCCAGGCTGAGGGCGGAGTCTCCGATCGCCTGGGTTCCGCAGCTCAACAAATTCCTCGTCACTAACTACGCCGGCTGCCACACGGTGGAACAGGATCAGGAAATCTTCAGCGCCAACGTCTCCGGCTCAACGATGACCCGGGCCGTTGGAGCCCGGCCGATGTTGCGCAAGGACGATCCAGAGCATTCGGCAGACCGGGCACCCGTAAATCCTGTACTTCGTCCCAAGTCCATCAAGGAAGTCTGGGGACCGGTTTTTGAACGCAACGCCGAAACCTACCTTGAGAAGTTCGCCGAGATCGGTCCCCGGGAAGCAGACCTGAACCGGGACTACGCCGCGCCCGTGGCCTCGCAGAACCTCATTGACCTGCTGGGGCTGAAGGACGTTTCGGTCGATCAGGTACGCCGCTGGTCCCACGACTTCATTGCTGGCATGGGAAACGTTCTGGACGATCAGTCGATCTGGGACCGATGTGACTCCTCGACCGAGGAGGCCGACCGCTTGCTCGAGGAGTTGATCCCCTACTACCGGCAGAACCCGGACGCCTCGATGGTGTCCGCATTCGCAAACAGCGGGCTGCCAACCTCCAACGTCACCGCCAACATCAAGCTGACTATCTCCGGCGGAATGAACGAGCCCCAGCACATGGTCACCAACATGGTCTGGGCCCTCAGCAACCACCACGAACAACGCGCGCAGGTCCTAGCCAACCCCGCATTGTGGGCTTCGGTGTTTGACGAAGCTGTCAGATGGCAATCGCCGATCGGGATGTACCCGCGCGAAACGACCCGGGAAACCGTCCTCGAAGGGGTCCGGATCCCCGCTGGCGCCGGTATAGGCGTGGTCGTTGCATCCGCCAACCACGACGCCGCCCACTTCGGAGAATCCGCTGCAGACTTCGACATCCACCGGCCCAAGCGCCCCCACCTCGCTTTCGGCAGCGGCGTCCACCTCTGCGCCGGGCACTGGGCCGCAAAGACTTCAATCGGCCAGGTGGCGGTACCGCTGGCATACAAGCGCTTCCCAGGGCTGCGCGTAGATGAACGGCGGAATGAAAGCTGGGATGGCTGGGTCTTCCGCGGACTGACCAGCCTGCCCGTCACCTGGAACTAGAAGCACCACCAAATACCAAGGAGCAACGATGCCCACCGTCACCTACACTCAGCCAAACGGCACCCAGCAAACCCTCCAGGTCCAGGAGGGCACAACACTGATGCGCGCCGCCGTCACCAACGGCATTGACGGCATCATCGGCGAATGCGGCGGGCAGGCCATGTGCGCCACATGCCACGTCTACGTGCGGCCGGAATATGCACAGGCGCTGCCCGAAATCAGCGACGATGAAGACGAAATGCTCGACTGTGCCACAGCCGAGCGGTTGGACACATCCCGTCTGGCATGCCAGATCAAAATCGACGCAGAACTCACAGAGATTGTCGTCGACATCCCTGCCGGCCAACTCTAGAAGCGGGGAAAATGACATGAGCGTTGTCATCATTGGCGGCGGACAGGCCGGCCTGCAGGTCGCCGATACGTTGAGGACCGAGGGGTATGCGGGCAAGATCCATGTGATCGCTGAGGAATCCGGGCTGCCCTATCAGCGTCCGCCGCTGTCAAAGGACTACCTGGCCCCGGACAAGGAACCGGCTCCCTTGCCGTTGCGCGGCGCATCCTTTTTTGAGGACAAGAGCGTCACACTCCATGAAGGTGTCCAGGCACTCGCCATTGACCTGGCCGAACGGAAGGTGAAGCTCACCGAGGGTTCACTCGACTACGACCACCTCGTCTTCGCGACCGGCGCCCGAAACAAGATGCTGAACTGTCCGGGCGCGTCCCTGTCCGGCATCCATGGACTGAAAACCCTGACAGATGCAGAGGCGCTGCACCGGGCGCTGCCCACCGCCCGCAATGTCGTCATCATCGGTGCCGGATTCATTGGACTGGAATTTGCCGCCGCCGCCCTGGCCCACGGATGCAAGGTGACCGTCCTGGAATTCGCGCCTCGCCCGATGGGACGTGCACTGACCCCCGTCATGGGGGAGTGGTTTGCAGCCGCTCACCGCTCACAAGGTGTCGACCTGCGTCTCGGCGAAGGCATCGACCGCTTCGAGCCTGGCACGGATGGCTGCGTCGGAGCCGCAGTGTCAACAACAGGGGCGTCATATCCTGCTGATCTGGTCCTCGTGGGCATCGGCGTGCAGCCCAACGACACCCTGGCCTCGGACGCCGGCCTCGAAACCAGCAACGGCATCGTTGTCGATGAAACGCTGCGCACGGCGGACCCTGCCGTTCTGGCGATAGGCGACTGCGCCAGTTTCCCCAGCGCGCACGCCCAGGTCCGTCTGCGTCTGGAGTCGGTCCAGAATGCCACCGATCAGGCCCGGCATGCCGCCCGTACCATTCTCGGGGCTGTACACCCCTACACGGAGCTGCCCTGGTTCTGGTCCATACAGGGCCCCTACCGGCTGCAGATGGCAGGGCTCGCACGACCCGACGACGACATGCTGGTCGTGGGTGACCAGGCGGCAGCAAAGTTCTCCGTCCTCTGCTTCAGGGACGGCGTCCTCACGGCTGTGGAATCGGTCAACGTCACCGCGGACCATATGGCTGCCCGCAAACTACTCGTCGCCGGCGCAGGCATCACCCGCGCCCAGGCAGAAACCGAGGGGTTCACCCTGAAGGCAGCTGCCAGCACCCCGTGTGCCAGTAGTGGCCTGACACGGATTACCAGTCTCCGCCCAAAAAATCGGCAGCAAAGTTTGATGCCCCAGGGTTTCCTCTCTGGGTACAGCTCTTAAACCAACTGGAGAACCATGAGCATGTACACACACAGTTCGAAGGCGAACCAACGTCGCGTCGCCTTTGCAACCGTCATCGGCACCACCGTTGAATGGTACGACTTCTTCATCTACGCCACGGCCGCCGGCCTGGTCTTCGCACAGCTGTTCTTCGAACCAGCCGGCACCTCCATCGGACTGCTGCTGTCATTCGCCTCCGTCGGCATCAGCTTCCTCTTCCGGCCCCTCGGCGCCTTCCTGGCCGGCCACTACGGCGACAGGATCGGCCGCCGCGCCATGCTCGTGCTCACCCTGATCCTCATGGGCGCAGCAACCACCCTGATCGGCTTCCTGCCGACCTACGCGACCGCCGGTGTCATCGCCCCGGTCATGCTCCTGCTGCTGAGGATCCTGCAAGGCATCTCCGCGGGAGGTGAATGGGGAGGGGCCGTTCTGATGGCAGTCGAGCACGCCCCCAGCGACCGCCGCGGACGGGCCGGGGCGTTCCCGCAACTGGGCGTTCCACTGGGACTGCTGCTGGCCTCCGGCGTCACAGCACTCATGACCGGTGTAGTTTCCCCCGGGGCAGCCTTCCTCGAATGGGGATGGCGGGTACCCTTCCTGCTGAGTATCGTTCTCGTTGCCGTGGGCTACTTCGTACGCCGCGCGGTGGACGAATCCCCTGTATTCCAGGAAATCGCTGCAGCCAAGAAACAGCCCAGGACACCAATCGTGGAGCTATTCCGGCGCCACGGACTCCTCGTAATCATCGCCGCCCTGATCTTCGCGGGCAACAACGCTGCAGGCTACATGGCAACGGGCGGCTTCATCCCCAGCTACGCGACCAGCCCCGCTGTCGGTCACGGACGCACTGACGTGCTCGTTGCAGTCGCTTACGGTTCTGCTATCTGGCTCGTCTTCACCTACCTCGCCGGATACCTCTCGGACAGGATTGGCCGCAAGCGCACCTACTTCATAGGCTTCGGCGCCCAGCTGCTGGCCTGCTTCCCGCTCTTCTGGCTGATCAACACAGGGTCCTTGGCGATGCTCTATCTGGCGCTGACCATATTTACCGTCGGTCTGGGACTGGCGTATGGCCCGCAGGCTGCCCTGTACTCGGAAATGTTCCCTGCCTCGGTGCGTTTCTCGGGTGTCTCCATCTCCTACGCTTTGGGAGCGATCCTGGGCGGCGCCTTTGCCCCGACTATAGCCACAGCATTGGTACAGGCCACAGGCGGAACCGATGCCGTTTCCCTGTACCTGGTCGGGATGACCCTCATCTCTCTTGTGGCCGTCTCACTGGTGCGGGACCGCTCAGGTATCGACCTTTCCATCCGGAATCAGGCCGAACAGGAAGTTGGAGCCCTCGTCTTTGACCGGCGCACCGCGGACGTTCCAAATGAGCTCATTCGCACCAACTGATCACGCCGTCATTTGGGGCCGGGGTAGCTGACAAGGCCCTGGCCCCAAGCGCGGCGGATGACAGCGTCGAGCCGGCAACAATGAAGCACAAGACTTGAAGACCACAATGGCTTGCTGCACGGCGGACGGAAGAAGGGCAGCTAATCATGGCACACCGGGTTAGGACAGCTGTAGCCAGGGAAAAGAATGCGCCGATGTCGGTGGAGACTATCCTGGTGCCGGATCCCGGGTTGGAGAGGCCCTGGTGGACATTCTCACCTGCGGCGTCTGCCAAATGGACCCGCACTACAAGCAGGGCGGAATCACTGACGATTTGCCCATCCTGTTGGGCAACGAGGCCAGCGGTGTGGTCAGCGCCGTCGGACCGGACGCCAACGAGGTGGCCCCCGGCGACCGCGTGATTCTGAACTGGCGGACGGTGTGCCGTGAATGCCGGGCGTGCGCCAAGGCCAGCCGCAGTCTTGCTTAAACACCCACAACGCTGCGGACAGATGACCCTCGAGCACGGCACGGAGCTCTCGCCCGCCCTCGGCATCGGCGCCTTCGCCGAGAAGAAGAAGGTCGTCGCTGCCGGGCCGTGCACCGAGGTTGAAGAGGACAGTGATTCGGCAGCCGTCGGGCTGCTGGGATGCGGAGTGATGGCAGGCATCGGCGCCGCCATCAACACCGGTGAGGTCAAGCGCCGCGAATCCGTCGCCGTCATCGGCTGCGGCGGTGTGGGTATCGCCGCGATCGCTGGCGCCATGCTGTCCGGCGCCACCACGATCGTCGCCGTTGACATTGACCCGAACAAGGTGGAGATGGCCAAGTCCTTTGGCGCCACCGACGGCGTCCAGCCGGGAAGATCCCATTGAGGCCATCCGGCACTGCGGGGCAGCGGCGCGGACCTGGTGATTGACGCCGTCGGCCGTTCCAAAAACGCAAAAGCAGGCCTTCTAACGGCGCCTGCGGAGCCTTGGGTGCCCCACTTCTACAAGGGGCGGCCAGTGAGTGTCGGTCATGCGGCTACGTAACCGTTTGCCTATTATGAGATGTTCGGAAAGGAGGGACGAACAGCCATGACCCATGTCGACTCCCAAACTGTCCAATGCCGCCGCGTTGGGTGTCTGGTAGCAGTCGTCACCGACGGTTCGGAGAACATTACGCCAGAGCGGAGCACCATCACGGACAGCGTGAACCTGTCGTGGCCCGCAGCGTCACGACAGACTTCTGGACCAGGGAAGATTATGGGCAGAAAGAGGGTGTGCACAATGTGCACACCCTGGGCTTCGGATCGGGTCGTGTGATGTCTCGGGACATGGGTGACGGTTCTGTATCAGGACATTGGTGACATTTCATGTATCAGGACATCGGTGACGGTCGGGGGTTGTTTCGCCGTGAATCCGGGGGGCTTGCCGTTTCCGACTGTTTTGGTCCCGGCCTGTGGACGGGGGTAGGACGTGATGTGGGTGCCCTGGTCATCGAAGAACTGGATTGTCTCGGGGTCCC